>JAYTBL010001106.1:0-26303 GCA_043736975.1 Polyangiaceae bacterium | reverse complement strand
TCCGCTCGGCGGCGGAGAAGGGCAGCGTCCCGGCGAAGGTCTACCTCGGCAACCTCTACGAGCTCGGCATCCACTACAAGGCCGACCCCGAGAAGGCCGACGTCTGGTACCGCAACGCGGCCCGCGCCGCGCATATCGAGGCCGAGCCGGGGTCCGACGACTTCCACCGCGCGCTCGCCGATCTCGGGTGCGCCCGCCACGTGCTCCTGCTCACGCGCGGTCCGAGCCTCGACGACGGCGAGAAGCAGCGCCTCCTCGCGCGGGCCAAGGCGCATGGCTACGGCCTGCGCGTCCGTGAGGAGGCGGCGCTCGAGGGCGATCGCGCGACCTTCATCGGCGCGCTCGCGAGCGCCGAGGGAGCGCCCGCCGCGCCCACCGCGAGCCCGCCTCCGGTCGCGGTCGACCTCGGGCGCGAGCGCAAGGACACGAGCCCGGAGACGAAGCAGGCGAAGCAGAAGGTCGAGGCGAAGTTGCTGCCGCCGCCGCCGAAGCCCGTCGACCCCGCGGTGAAGGCCGCCGAGGAGCGAGTCGCGCGCCTGAAGAAGCGTGAGTCGGCCGCGCGCAACCAGCGTGTCGCCGCGGCGCTCGGCGCGTTCGGGTACGCGCTGCTCTTCGCGCTCGCGGGCGTCGGCGCGGGCTACGCCGCGACGCTCGGCGCCGCCGAGCTCGCCACGCACGGGCACCCGCTCCCGGTGCTCGGTAACCGCACGCGCCTCGTGTTCCCGATGGTGCTCGCGCTGGTGGGCGTCCTCCCGACGTGGCTCGTCTATCGCTTCGGTACGGTACTGAAGGCGGTCGCGCTCGGCGCGCTGGTGGGCGGCCTGGGCTGGGTGGCCTGGGGGACTGGTCGCTACGCGTACCACGGCGATCGTCCGCTGCAGTCGCTGCTGTTCGGTCTGAGCGGATTCCTCGCTGGCTTGCTGGTGCTCGGCCTCCTCGGCGGCGCAAAGCATGGAAAGTCGCCCGGCAAGCGCGCCGAGCCCGGCTGAGTATCCCTTCTGGGATACATCGCCGCATGGCGCACCGGGCAAAAGCGGCTACGTTGTGCCCCTGATCGTCATGACGACCGAGAATCTTCGGCGAGAGGCGCGCGTCGACGTGCGGGTTCCGGTGGTCCTCTACCGGAACAAGAAGCCCGTCATGCTGGAGACCTCGGATGTGAGCTTCAAGGGGCTCTTCGTCCGCACCACCGATCCGCCTTCGCTCATGGCGCTCGTGCGGCTCAAGGTCGAGCTCTTCGATCGCGAGTTCGAGGCGCACGCGATGGCGGTCCATGTCGTGGCCGATGCCGGCACGCCCGAGGACCAGCGCGTCCCGGGCGTGGGGCTCCAGTTCTGGGGGCTCTCGGGGCCGAACCGCACCGCGTGGGACGACTTCGTGCGCGGCCTGGTGCAGGCGCGCCGCGCGGCCGCGAAGGCGAAGGCCACCGATCTGACGCCCTCGGGCGTACGCATCGTCGCGACCGCGCCGAACGCGTCTTCCAAGTCGTAGCGGCGGCCCGGGCGAGCTAGCCTGTCAGCATGATCGACGCCGCGCTCGTCACCCGCGCCCGCTCCGCCGCCGAAGTGATCGCGCCGCTCGCCTCGGCGATCGAGGAGGGGCGGCGGCTGCCGCAGTCCGCCGTCGACGCGCTCGCCAACGCCGGCGCGTTCAAGCTCCTCGTCCCCAAGGCCTACGGCGGCTCGCAGGTCCACCCCGCGACCTTCGTGGCCGTGGTCGAGCAGATCGCCATCGCCGACGGCTCGGCCGGCTGGTGCACGATGATCGGCGCCACGTCGGGCCTCATGAGCGTGCACCTCGAGGACGATCTCGCGCGCGAGATCTACTCGCCCGCCGACAGCGTGACCTGCGGCGTGTTCGCGCCGATGGGACGCGCCGTGAAGACCAAAGACGGCTATCGCGTCTCCGGGCGGTGGCCGTTCGCGAGCGGCTGCGAGCACTCGCGCTGGCGGATGGGCGGCGCGATCGTCATGAGCGAGGCGGGGGGCGGCCCTGCCGAGCTGCTGCCGAGCGGCGCGCCCGACGTGCGCAGCATGCTCTTCCGCGCCGACGAGACGAGGATCATCGACACCTGGACCACCAGCGGGCTCCGCGGCTCCGGCAGCCACGACCTGGAGGTGAGCGATGTCATGGTGCCCCACGCGCGCACGTTCTCGCTGCTCACCGGCACCCCGAAACATGCAGGATACACGCTTCCCTTCTTCGGGGTCCTTGCTTCGGGCGTCGCGGCGGTGGGCCTCGGCATCGCGCGCGCCGCGGTCGACACCTTCGTGACGATGGCGCGCACGAAGACCACGCCGGGGAGCAAGCGCACGCTCGCGCAGTCCGAGCTCGTGCAGCAGACGGTGGCCAAGGCCGAGGCCCGGCTGCGCGCCGCGCGCGCGTTCCTCTACGAGGCGGTAGAGGAGGCCAGCGCGGGCGAAGATCCGCCGTCGCTCGAGGCGCGCGCGCGCCTGCGCCTCGCCGCGTCGCATGCCGCAATCGAGGCCGCGGCGGTCACCGCGCTCGCCTACGAGGCGGGCGGCGGCTCGGCGATCTACGCGAAGAGCCCACTGCAGCGGCACTTCCGCGACGCGCACGTCGTCACGCATCACATCATGGTGAGCCCAGGCGCGGCGGTGCAGGCCGGGCGCGTCCTGCTCGGCGTCCCGTCGGACACCACGACGCTGTGAGCGCCCCCAGCACGCGCAGCACGCGCCCGCTCGCCGGGCAGGTCGCGATCGTGACCGGCGCGAGCCGCGGCGTGGGCAAGGGCATCGCGCTCGGCCTCGGTGAGGCGGGGGCGACGGTCTACGTCACCGGCCGCACCGTCACGCCGTCGACGCTGCCCGGCACGATCGGCGAGACCGCCGCGCAGGTCACGGCCCTCGGCGGCCAGGGCATCGCGGTGGCCTGCGATCACGGCGTCGATGCCGACGTCGCCGCGCTGTTCGTGCGCGTTCACGGCGAGCAGAGCGGCCGCCTCGACCTGCTCGTCAACAACGCGTTCGCCATCCCCGACGGCGAGCTGCGCCTGCCCTTCTGGCAGCTGCCCATCGAGCAGTGGGATGTCATGCATCGCGTCGGCCTGCGGTCGCACTACGTCGCGGCGTGGCACGCGGTGCCGCTGATGCTCCCGGCGAAGCGCGGGCTCATCGTGAACGTCTCCTCGTTCGGCGCCAAGATCCAGGCGGTGAACGTGGCCTACGGCGTCGGCAAGGCGGGCGTCGATCGCATGACGCGCGACATGGGCCGCGAGCTCGAGGCGGAGGGCATCGCGGTGGTCTCGCTGTGGCCAGGCATCGTGAAGACGGAGCGCCTGCTCACCGACGACCGTCTCGGCTTCGATCTCACCCACAGCGAATCGCCGCTCCTCAGCGGCCGCGCCGTGGCCGCGCTCGCCGCCGACGCTGCGATCCTCACCAAGACGGGCAAGCCGCACGTGGTCGCCGAGCTCGCAGCCGCCTACGGCTTCACCGAGCCCGACGGCACCCTCCCCTCCTCGCTTCGCCGCTAGAGCAGGCGGCGGCGGCGGTAGATGATGTAGAACGCGCCGCGCGTGCCCACCGTCAAGTGGGTGCTCTCCTCGAAGCGCGATCGGAAGAGCTCCGAGCGGACGAAGCGGGCTTCCACGGCACGCATCTCGGAGTAGACGAGCACCGTATCGACGCCGCGATCGAGCAGCATCGAGACGTCGACGCGCTTCGATGTGTGGCCGCCCGGGAGGAGCGCGATCGACGGGTCGGTGAGGCCCGCGAGATCGACGATCCTCGCCTCCGTCGCCGCCGAGACCCACCCGATGTCGAGCGCCGCCACCACGTGCGCCGCCTCCAGCTCGGGCCGCGCGCGCGCGATCAGATCCACCCGATCGTGGTAGACGCCGCGCCCCGCAGGCGCGGCGCGCCACGCGAGCAGGACGCCCAGCAGCAGCGCGGCGGCGAGGCGCGCTGCGCTCCACGCGGGCTTCGTCACCTTCGCGAGCTCGACGAACGCGATCACCAGCGAGGGCGCCACGGGCACGAGCAGCCGCGCGTACGGCATCCAGTCGCCGCCCGCCGCGGCCACCGTCGCGGCGTGCGCCGCGAAGGCGAGGACGATGGCGAGCGCGAGCCCGCGCGCCCGCCACAGCGCGAGCGGCGCGCAGACGAGCAGCGGCGTGAGCACCACCAGCAGCGCCGCCCCCACGTAGAGCCCGCCGTGCTGCAGATCACTGGGCTTCGCGAGCACGGCGAGCGGCGCCGGACGCCCGAAGAACGCGAGCCGCAGGATCGCGCAGATCGCGAACGGCGCGAACGCCACCGCGGCGCCCACCAGGGCCCCACGCCGCCCGCGCGGCGCCTGGTCCGCGAGCGCAGCCTCGTCCGCGAGCACCCTCCCCTTCGCGAGCGCGGTCCCCGCCGCGATCGCCACCGCCCACACCACCAGCTCGGGCCGCAGCGACGCCGCGAGGCCGGCGAGCACCGCCACCTGCAGCGGACGCTTGCTCCGCGTCACCGCGAGGGTGGCGAGCGCGGTGGCCACGCCGGTCTCGAGCCCGCTCGCCGCCCACGCGCCGATGGCGAACGCGAGCCCCATCACCAGGAGCGCCGTGGCCGCGAGGCCCGAACGGACGCGGCCCTCCGCGCCTTCGCCGATGCGCGCGCCGAGCACGCCGCCGGCGAGCGTCCACGCCACGACCCCGATCACCTTCGCGCGCAGCAGCGTGGCGACGCTCGAGCCGCCGGCGAGCGGCGCGAGCACGAACGACCACGGAAGCGGCGTCACGCCGTCGGTCGACGGTCCTTGCGCGTCGAAGCGGTACCCGACGCCGTGCGCGAGGTGATGCGCGTAGCGGATCGGGATGAGCGCATCGTCGACGGTGAACCCCCACATCGCGAGCGCAGGAACGAGCGCGCAGGCCGCGCCGAGCGCCACGAACCCCCCGCGGAGCGCGCGCGAGCGCTCCGTAGCAGCGGGAAGAGCAACGTGTCCAATGTCCTGCACGGGTGGCCGAAAACTACGATTACGGCAGGTAAGTTCCTAGGATTCGTTCATCCACCGACCTCCAGCCGGCGCAAAAAGCGACGGCATCACGGAGCCCTGCGTGTCGGTGGCAGAGACGAATGCGAAGCTTCGAAATCTTCGTCGAGCCCGAGTCTTCCACGCTGCACGATGACGCTGCGCAGGGCCCCATGCCCTCGCTGCCGCGCTCGAGCCGCCGGAACCGCATCGAACCTGCGCCGCTCGCCGCTCTGGCAGGTGGGCGCGTGCGGACCAGCGAGGTCCTCGATCTGTTCATCCATGGGGCCAACGTCACCGCGCGCGTCGCGGAGCGTCATGCGTCCCTCGTGCTGCGCGACCTCGCGTGGGCGCTGAGCGAGCTCGTCCGGGTGCCACGTGGCAAGCGCATCGTGCGCTTCTACGAGGACGCCTGGGAGCTGTGCGTCGAGCGGCTCGCCGCGAGCGCGACCTTGAGCGTCTACCGCGGCGGCTCCGAGCCGACCGTGCTCGTCTACGACCGCGCGGTCGTCTTCGAGGAGATGTGCGCCAGCGTCGTCGACGCCATCGACACGACGCTCGCCCGTCACGCCTCGCACTCGCCGGTCGCGCACGAGCTCGCGGAGGTGCGGCGCGCGCTTGAGGCGGCTCGCGCCGCGGCGCCCGTCTTCGACGAGGACGTCCCCGCTTGCTCCGCCGTCTCGGTCGACATCGATCGCGACGCGCCGATCGCCTTCGCCGCCGACTTCGCGATGCGCCCCGGCCCGGTCGCGCTCGACGCCATCGAGCCCAGCGTGGAGCGCGCCGACCTGCACGCGCTGCTGGTGCGCGGCCGCATGCGCGCCGAGATCCGCGGTCGCTCCGTCGACCTCGGCGAGACGTATCCCTTCCTCTTCGCCGAGCGCATGCTCGACCTCGCCCGCCGCGCGCTCGATGCGTGGGAGCGCGGCCAGCCGTTCTTCGCGCGCGTCGATGCCGGCGGCGCGATGGTCGGCCTCCGCACCGTCGCCGCCGACGTCCCGCCCTCCGCGCTCACCATCAGCCCTGGCACCGTTTCCGACGAGCGCGAGCGCCGCCGCGAGCGCACCGTCTCGACGTTCCCCGAGCTCTCCCTCTTCGACGTCGTGGAGTCGGCGCTCGCCTTCGGTCGCGGCCTGGTCCGCGCGCTGGTCCGCCGCGATCGCACGCAGAGCGGCAACCTCCGCCTCGCGGCGTTCCGGCGCGACGTACGTACGGTCACCGATGCCCTGCGCGAGGTCCGTCGTCAGGACGCGCGCATCAACCCTGCGCCCGAGTCCTACCGCGCGTTCGCGCACCAGGTCCGCAAGCAGCAGGAGCCGGGCACGCTCGGAACCGCCGCCAAGCTCCGCTACAGCCAGCGCTGGCGCGCGCTCGTCCCCGGTATCGACCTGCGCGCCACCTTCCTGTGCGGCGATCGCATCGTGATCGGCGCTGCGCTCGAGACCTTCTGCCTCGACCGCAACAGCGGCGAGCTGCTGTGGCGCCGGCCCACCCCGCGCGCCACGAGCGTCGTAACCCCCGCCGGCGTCGCGCGCATCTCGCCCGACGGGCAGATCGCGCTCCACGATTTCGCATCCGGCGAGGTCACGCTCCGGACCTGGATCGCCCCGCGCACCACCGGCCCCTGCTCCGGCGCGGTGGTGAACACCGCGGGTCTACCCAAGCTCCTCATCGTCACCGAGGGCGACCGCCATCTCGTCGCCATCGATCTCACGAGCGGCGAGGCGCGCTGGCGCTACGCGTGGGGCCGCGCCGGCGCGCTGCGCCTCAAGCGCGTCGGCAAGCTCCTCTACGTCGCCTCGGGCGACAGCGCGCTCACCGCGGTCGACGTGCAGACGGGCGCTGTCGTCTGGCGCGCGCGCGATCGCTTGCGCTTCTGCGCGGGTCCTGCGCTCGATCACGACTCGCTCTTCGCGGTGGCCGGCGGGGTGAGCAGCGCCGCGACGCTGCACGCCATCGATCCCTACTCGGGCAGCCCCTCGTGGAGCGCCCGCATTCCCTCCTCGCCGTGCACGGTGGAGGGCCCCCCCCTCCTCACGTCGACCTCGGTCACGGTCGCGGTGCGCGATCGACGCGGGCTCCGGCTCTCGGCGTTCGATCGCGAGAGCGGCGCTCCTCTCTTCCACACCGAGACGCCCGTCGCGCCCGTCGGCACCTCGTGGCTCGCGGTCGACGATCTCCTGGTCGGCAACACGCCCACCGGCGACGCGCTCGGCGTCGACGGCGCGAAGGGCACCATTCGCTGGAAGCACGCGTTCGGTCGCGGCGTCGACTCCGACGTCCCGCGCAAGCTCGAGCCCGTGCTCCGCTCCGGGGCGCTCTTCGTCCCGCACACCGACGTGCAGATCCTCCGCCCCAGCGACGGCGCGCATCTCGGCATGGTCGGCCCGTGCGATGCGATCCCCGATCTCCTTCGCGTCGACGAGCGCTGCGACGTCTACGTCGCCGAGGAGAGCGGCCACATGGTCTGCTTCGGCGCCGGCGCGCGCCTCTCGCTCGTGCGGTGAGGTGAGGTAGATTGCCGGGCGATGTCCCGGCTCGTCCCTCTCCTCTGCGTCGCAGCGCTGGCGTGCACGCCCGACCGCGGGCCCGCCTCGTATCCCGACGGTCGCCTTCCGCGGCCGCCGCCGACCGGCGCGGGTCCCGCACCGCTCCCCGGCACGCCTGGCTGCGGCAAGCCTCCTGCGCGCGCCGGCGCGTCGGTGGCCCAGCACATCAGCGCCGCCGGCCGCGATCGCACGTACACGCTCGTCGTCCCCGAGGGCTACGCGCCGCTGACCCCCTACCCGCTCGTGTTCGTGCTCCACGGCAGCGGCGGAACGGCGGCCGGCGCGCGCACGCAGACCGATCTCGAGCGGGTCGCCAGTGGTCGCGCGGTCTTCGTCTACCCAGACGCCATCGGCGGCAGCTGGGATCTCAACGCGCCGGCATCGAGCAACGTCGATGTCGCGCTCTTCGATTCTCTTTCGCTGCTCGTTCACAATGCGCTCTGCATCGACACGCAGCGCGTCTTCGTGACCGGCTTCAGCAACGGCGCGTACATGGCGAACCAGCTCGCGTGCCGGCGCGGCGAGCGCATTCGCGGGATCGTCTCGCACGCCGGCGGCGGTCCCTACGAGATGCAAGGCACCTACGACGACCAGGGCAACCTCGTCTGCGGTGGCAAGGCGGTGGCGGCGCTGGTCGTCCACGGCACCAGCGACGGCACGGTAGCGGTGAGCGAGGGCCAGAAGAGCATCGACCACTGGAGCCGCGTGAACCGGTGCAGCGGCGGTCCACGCCCCGCCCACGTGCCGCCCTGCGTCGCGCTCGCGGGCTGCTACCAGCCGGTCGGCGTGTGCCTGGTGCCGGGCCTCGGCCATGGCCTCTGGAAGGAGGCCGGCAAGGTCACGTGGGAGTTCTTCGAGCTCCTACGATGATGCGATCAGGGAAGCGCGATGACGTCGACGATCGCGAAGGCGCCAGCGGGCTCGCCGCCGCCGGTCGCGAGGCGTGACGCCGGGAGATCGAAGCGGTCGCGGGCGGTCGCCGCGATCGCACGCGCCGCCTTGTCGCCGCCCTTCGCGGTGACGCGGAACGCCGCGCGCTCGAACACCCCGGAGAGGAAGCCGATCTGCGCGACCACTGCGGCAGCATCGGCGGTCGAATCGGCGCGGTACGAGAGGAGCGGGGTGGTGCCGCTGGGCAGCGCCGCGAACGCGCCGGCGTCCGCCCCCGCCGGGTCGTGCGTGACGAGCGGCGGCGGCGATGGCGCGATGGCCGTGACGATCCGATCGTCGACGGGCAGCGGCGAAGGCGCGGCGCTGGTGGTGAGCCCACCGCTGCGCGCGAGCATCCACTGCCGCTGCGCGAGCGTCTCGACGGTCACGGCGCTCCTGGCCGCCGCGCCCATCAGGCTGCGCTGCTGCGCGAGGCTCGCGGGAGTGATCTGCCCGAGGCGCTCGAGGAGCGCGATGGCCTCGGGCGCGCCGCCGACCCCGGCGCCGAGCGGGAGCGCCTCCTTGTTCGCGAGCCGGCGCGCGACGTTCGACGCGTCCTTTCCGGCGCGGTCGATGCCGTCGAGCCAGGCGCGCGCGAAATCGCGCATCTTCGCCTCGTTCGCGTCGAGCTGCGCCTTGGGCGCGATGGCGACGATCGGCACGAAGCGCGAGGCGTCGGCGCTGGAGAACGCAAGCTTGCGCTCGTCGGCGGCGCCGCGCACCACCGCGGCGAACGGCGCGGCCTTCGCATCCGCCGCGCCCGGCGCCACCAGTCGGACGCGCGTGGACGCGACGCCGAGGAGGTCGAGCGCGAAGAGACCGAGCATGGTCGCGGACTCGGAGCCGCCAGCGCGCGCCGTGGCGTCGGCCGCGGTGGCCGGTCCGAACGCGACGAGCTTCACCTCGTCACCCGCGGGCGGCGACTTGAGCAGCGCGCCGGCCGTCGCGTGGATCTCCTCGCGGCCGCGCGAGAAACCCACGACCACGAACGCGCGCGGGTCGAGCGCGCGCAGGCGATCGTAGGCGACGACGAAGGCGGGAAGCGGCAGCACCGCGATGTCGGCGCCGACGGGATCGCTGCCGCCGCGGGCGAGGCGCGCCTCGACGGCGTCGAGCGTGGCCTCGGGCGCGAGCTCCAGCGCGGGGCCACTCGCGCCGCCGTCGGCCGCAGTGAGGGCGACGCCCGCCGCGACCAGCTCCCACCCAAGGGACGTGACGCGGAGCGGTCGCTCCGCGGGCTTCGGCGGAGGCGCAGCGGCGGCGGCGGCAGCGTCGGCGGCAGCGTCGGCGAGCGCGCCGGCGTCGGACCTTGCGCCGCCCCCGTCACCTGCGACGTTGACCTCGACGACCTCGGGATCGGCCGCCGGCGCGTCGTAGGGTGCGCGGACGCGCGTGAGCAGCAGGAACAGGAGCCCCAGCGTCATCACGGCGATCAGGAAAAAGGATGCGTAGCCCTTCATGTCATCTCGAGGGCGGCGGCGCCGCGGAGTAGGCACCAGAGCCAGCGGCCGAGCCCGAGGCCGAGGCGCCCGGCTTCGCGCCGACCTTCTCGTTCGGAAAGACGGGGCTCACCCCCGCGACGAAGTAGACGAGCCGCGCCATCGTGGTCGACCCCGAGCGCGCGTAGAGGTCTGCCTCGTGCGCGAAGAGGCTCCGGGTCATCGCCTCGGCGGCGACGAGCATGAGCGCGACGCCGAGCAGCACGATCGCGAAGACGTTGGACACCATGCCCAGGCTGCCGCGCGTGCCCAGGTTTGCATCGCTGCGCTTGAGCAGGCGATCGGCGAGGAACGCCGGCAGGCCGATGACGACGATGAGCCCGACGACGAGCCGCGCCCAGACGTTCGACACCGCGAGACCGACCACGGACATCATGCCCACGAGCGCGACGAAGCCGCCGATCGCGGTGCCGATCGCGCAGGTGATCCGCATCAACTTCCGCATCGACAAGGACGCGGACGGGCCGGTCGAGACGGGCTTCGCCTTCGACTTCTTGGGAACGATGATCGCGTCGTCGTCCTTGGCCACGGGAAAGCTAAGGGACTCGAATGCGGACCGTGCGTCAAGCAGCGTGATTACGCAGGCCTACCTGCGCGCACGAGCGCCCTTGTGCACTGTAAAATCGCAGCGCGGAATTGCAGCGATTTTCCTCGGGCATGCGCATGCCCACGTGAGCGTCGGTTGGGGCCTGCGGGCGAGCGTGGGCGCGCACGACCTACGCTCTCCGACCCTATTTTAAAGGGGTCTTCCCAACTTCTGCAGTGTGCACGTATCTTGTAACGATGGCCCCTCGTCTAGATTCGCGCGCCCTCCAGGATCTTCGCGGTGAGAGTGACTATCCCCCGGCGTCCGCCCCAGGTGGTGATGCGCTCATCGGCAAGCTGGTGGCCGACCGCTACCGCGTGGTGAAGAAGCTGGCCGAGGGCGCGCAGGCCAGCGTCTACGTCGCGAAGCACACCTTGATCAAGCGCCTCGTGGCCCTCAAGGTGCTGTCTGCGGCCATCGCTGCCGATCGCGACCTCGTCCGTCGATTCCTCGACGAAGGTCAGGTCGCGGGCACGATGGGTCACCCGAACATCGTCGAGTCGCTCGACATGGGCGTCATCGAGGACGGCCGCCCCTTCCTCGTCCTCGAGCACCTCGAGGGCACCACCGTCGCGGACGAGCTGCATCGTCGCGGTGCGCTCGACGTCGGTCGCGCAGCGTACATCGGAATGCAGATCGCGTCGGCGCTAGGAGCCGCGCACGCGCGCGGGATCGTCCACCGCGACATGAAGCCCGAGAACGTCTTCCTCATCGATCGTGATGGCCGCCGCGATCACGTGAAGGTGCTCGACTTCGGGATCTCCAAGCTGGAGAGCCGCAAGGAGGGCAGCGCGCGCGCCGCGCTCGTGGTCGGAACGCCCGACTACATGGCGCCGGAGCAGGTCACCGACCCCGCAAGCGTCGATGCCCGCGCCGACGTGTTCGCGCTCGGCGCGATGCTCTACGAGATGCTGAGCGGTCGCCTCCCCCTCGACGCTGCCGAGAACGAGGACGTGCTCGAGGTCGTGGTCCGCCGCACGCCCGCGCCGCTCGGCCGGATCTGCCCGCACCTCCCCCCGCAGATCCTCGCCACCGTCGAGCGCGCGATGCACAAGGATCGCGCGAAGCGCACCCAGACCATCGCCGAGGTCCGCGCCGCGCTCGAGCTGTTCGCCGTCGCGCCGTCGTCGCTCTCGGGCGTCAAGTCCCTCGGAGATGCGCTGGACAGCAGCCGTACGTCGGCTCCGCCCGCGTCGCGCAACTTCGCCGCGCCCCTCCCCTCACCGTCGCTGAGCGCCCTTGCCACGACGAACGAGAACCCAATGGTCAGCGACTCGGGCTCCGACATCCCTGCCCCCGCGGTCTCCACGTCTTCGCTGCTGTCGTCGAGCATGACGGGGTCGCCGAGCTCCGCCGCGGCCAATGCCGATCGCTTCTCGGCCCAGCTCGCGGCGATCGCCGCGACCGCGCCACCGCCGCGCCGCCGCAGCGTCGCCATCCCGCTCCTCGCCGGGGCGCTCGGCGCGTGCGCCGCGGGTGTCATCGTCTTCCTCGCGCTGCACGGCCCGACCGTGAACGGCGGACCTGGCAACCCGACCGCGCGCATCGAGGCGACCCCGACCGGTCCCGCCAGGACCGACGGCACCGCCACCGCTACCGCCACCGGCGCCGCCGTCATGGGCGCGGTCACCAGCACCTCGCAGCCCGGCTCGGTCGCCGGCGGCCCGACCAGCGAGCGGGCGGCCTATCCCTTCACCACGACGCCCCCCAGGAGCGCGAAGGCCGAGGCGAAGGCACGCGAGGCGGCTGGCGCGGCTGCGCTCTCCGCTGCGGACGGCCGCCGGGAGCGCGACAAGACGGAGGCGCTCGCGAATACGACCGCCGAGGCGCCCGCCCGCACCACCACGCCCGCCGCAGCCCCGGTGCCGCCGCAGCCCGAACCGCTGGCCCCCGCAGCCCTCGCTGTGGCGCCGACCAAGCCGACGATCCTCCCGTTCGGTGAGGGAATGACGCGTCCGTCGTCGATCTCGCCCGACGAGATCCAGTTCACCCGCGAAGCGCGCGAGGCCAAGGTCTCGGGGACGATGATCGTGCGCTGCCTCATCACGACCGAGGGCGCGCTCCAGAACTGCCGCATCATGAAGAGCGTCCCGATGATGGACCAGGCGGTCCTCTCGAGCCTTGCGCAGCACCGCGGCGCCCCGGTCATGTACCAGGGCCGTCCGGTGTCTGTAGAGTACACGTACACCATTCGCCTCAAGTCGCCGGACTGACCGCCGCGAGAGACGTGATGTGATTTCCAAAGAAGAGATCACAAGCCGCTAGTTATTCTGGAATTTCGAGGGTCGCCAAAGTCACTTTGGGGCCCTCGAATCGCGTTCGAACGAAGGCGAGGTAGACGACGCCGAGGGTCAGCTCGGCGCCCACCAGCATGGCCGCGGGCAGCTGGTTCGGCGGCAGGCTGCAGACCGCGAGCACCACCACGCTCCACGCCACCGCCACCCAGGCGATGGCCACGCCGTAGCGACCGGCGCGGAACGGCCCCATCGTCTTCCACCTCCCCCGCTGGCGAGCGAGCGCGCCGAGCAAGATCGGCAGCCCGTAGCTGACGTAGAGCGCCATGGTGGCCATCTTCGCCATCGCGCCGAAGAGCGCGTCGGAAAAGGGCGCCGTGCCGAGCACCAGGAGCAGCGGCCCCAGCGTCGCGATGGCGATCGCCACCAGCGGCGTGCGCGTCTTCACGTGGACGCGGGCGACGAGCGACGAGAACGGCAGTCCGCGATCCCGTGCGAACGCATAGAGCGTGCGCGAGGCGCTGGTCACGCTGGAGAGGCCGCAGAACCACATCGCGGCGATGGCGAGCGCCATCGCGCCCCGGCCGAAGCCCTCGCCCAGCGCGCCGCGCATCACCGCCAGCGCGGCGTGGCTGTCCCCGGCGATCGCCGGCAGATCACGGATCGCGAGCGTGATGGCCGCGAGGAGCAGATATCCCGCGATCGCGCTCACGCCCACGCTCGTGAGGATTCCCCACGGCGTGCGCCGCGCGGGATCGTGCGTCTCCTCCGCGAGGTGCGCAGAGGCGTCGTAGCCCGTGAACGTGAACATGCTGAGCACGAGGCCGTTCGCGAAGCCGAGCGTCGCGTTGCCATCGGCGCGCGTGGTGAAGCCGCCCTGCGCGAGGAAGGAGACCGGCTGCGAGCGGCCCCACCAGAGCAGCGCGCCCACCAGCACCAGGACCCCGAGGATGTGCACGGACGCCGAGAGATCGTTGAGCCACGCCACGAGCCGCACGCTGAAGGCGTTGACGAGCGCGTGGCTCGCGAGGATCGCAGCGAGCAGCCAGAACGAAGTACGCGCCGGGAGGCCGAGCGTCGCGGCGAGCTCGCTCGCGCAGCCGAAGTCGATCGCCGCCACGATCGCGATCTGTCCCACGAGGTTCGTCGCCGCCGTGAGCCAGCCCCAGCCCGCGCCCCCGAGCAGCGCAGACCAGTGGTAGAGCGCGCCCGCCGTGGGAAACGCGCTCGCGAGCTCCGCCATCGCCACCGCCACGAAGAACGTACCGACGCTCACGATCGGCCAGCCGAGCCCGAGCGCGGCCGGTCCTCCCGGGCCGATCGCGTCGCCGTAGGCGGTGATGCATCCGGTGAGGACGCTGATGATCGAGAAGCTGACGGCGAAGCTGGAGAAGCCGCCCATGCGGCGGACCAGCTCCTGCGCGTACCCGAGACGCGCCAGCAAGGGCGCGTCCCGATCCGCGCTCACTGGTCAGTCGCCGTCGGCGGCGTCCGCGGCGTCGGCGCCGCCATCGGTCCCGCCGTCGCCGCCGCCATCACCGCCGGCCTCGCCGGCCTCGCCGCCGCCGTCTTCCGGCTCGGGCGCGTCTGCGGTGTCGGGGCCGGCGTCGTCGAAGTGCTCGCCGACGGGCGAGGGCCCCGTCTCGTCACACGCCACCGCGACCGTCGCGAGGATCGCGGCGAAGGCGAGGAGCGAGACGATGACCAGCGACGGTCGCGTCTTGCGGAGCAGGTTCGTGGCGCGGGGGTGACGACGAAGTTCTTCGCTCATGACCAGTGAGGGCATAAGCGACCGCGCGCGCCACTGTCAACTGCTGCGCGCATTCAATTGCCAAGTAGAAAGTTTCACCCATCCGCGTTGCGGCAGGTTCTCTCCTCGATGCGGCATGTTGCCCGCAAGTGACGATATGGTGCCATCGAATGTACAAGCGCCTTGACAGGTGGGGCCCTTGCCTTCTTCTATGCGCGGACAACCAGCGCGGGATGCGGCACGCGCAAGGAACAGATCGATGAAATTTAACCGTTTGGGACTTTGGTCCAGCGCATCGGCAGCGGCGATCGTGATCCTCGCAGCGAGCGAGGCACGCGCGCAGGTCGGCGGAGCCAGCCTCACCGGGCGCGTCACCGACGCGGCCACGAACACGCCGGTCGGCGATGTCGTCGTGACGGTCACTTCGCCCAACCTCCAGGGCGAAGAGACGGCAGTCACGGACGCGAACGGTCTCTGGCGCGTCCAGGCCCTTCCCGTCGGCGACTACACGATCCGCCTCGACAAGGAGTCGTACAAGCCGTTCGCCCGCACGGGCATCGCGCTTCGTCCCGACGTCACCTTGCGCGTCGACTCCCAGCTGCTCCCCGAGTCGCTCAAGGAAGAAGTCGTCGTCGTCGCCCAGAACCCGACGGTCGACGTCGCCTCGAGCAACACCGGCCTCAGCATCTCGAACGACTTCGCGCGTCGCGTGCCAATCGTCCGTCCCGGCTCGGCCACCGGCGGCGCGGTTCGCTCGTTCGAGGCCGTCGCCCAGGCGACGCCCCAGGCGAACGCCGACACCTACGGTACGAGCATCAACGGCACCACCTCGCCCGAGAACAACTACGCCATCGACGGCCTGTCGCGAAACAACGCCGGCTTCGGCGTCAACGGCGCGCGCCTCTCGATCGAGTTCGTGCGCGAGGTCAACGTCCTCACCGGCGGTTACATGCCGGAGTACGGCGCGGCCGGCGGCGGCATCATCAGCGCGACGACCAAGAGCGGAACCAACGAGTTCCACGGCGGCGCCTGGATCTTCGCGAGCCCCGGTGGCCTCGAAGGCCAGCGCAAGCGGATCAATCGAACCGGCACGACGATCACCACGCAGCCCTCGCTCGATCTCATCGGCGACGTCGGCGGCGAGGTCGGCGGCCCCATCGTGAAGGACAAGCTCTGGTTCTACGCCGGCTTCCAGCTCGCGCGCACCTCGTACAACCTGGACCGCGTCCTGAACAATGCGCAGTCGGGCGAGCTCAACGAGACCCGCCGGCGCTACGAGGCCTCGAAGGAAGAGGGGCAGTTCTTCGGCAAGCTCACCTGGGCCGCCGACAGCCGCAACCGTGTCTCTTTCTCCGCGTACACGCTCCCGTCGACGTCGGGCGGAGTCAACCGCGGGGCGATCGACCCGCTGCTCGGAGTTCCCGCGAACGGCAACATCGCCGGCACGCCGGACGCGCTGTTCAACGAGATCAAGACCAACACCACGAGCCTCCAGGCCGACTGGGAGACCCAGAGCCCTTCCAAGAAGGTGTTCGTGAAGTCCACCATCGGCTGGATGCACCAGTACGAAGACACGCTTGCCGCCGACGGTTCGGCGGCGGGTGACAACTTCGGCCTCGCGGGGACCCCGGGCGTGGCCTGGCGACGCAACACGCCTGGCGTCCACGGCATCGCCGACTTCGAGCCCATCGCGCCGTACCTGTGCGACGCCGCGGGCGCCGCGAACGCCACCAAGTGCCCGGTCACCAACTACAGCTCTGGCGGGCCGGGGTTCCTCTCCTCACGCACGTTCGATCGCTTCACGGCGCGCAGCATCCTCACCGTCCTCGGCGAGGCGGCGGGTCACCACGTCTTCAAGGCCGGCGCCGAGATCGAGGCGCTCAGCTACTCGAGCACGAAGGCCTACTCGGGCAAGAACCTGCTCCGTGAGAACATCACGGGGACCCGCTACGACGACTTCCGCAACTACAGCTACCTCACGAGCCCGGACAACCGTGTGCTCATGAACAACCTCCACAACCTGACTCACTCGATGTCGGTGGGCGGGTTCATCCAGGACAGCTGGGCGATCGGCGACAAGGTCACGGTCAACCTTGGCCTCCGCTACGACACCCAGCTGATGTGGGGCGCTGACAAGGCGCTGTCTCTCGTCCTCCCGAACATGATCTCGCCGCGCGCGGGTATCGTCTGGGATCCCACGCAGGGCGGTCACTCGAAGCTCTACGGAAACTACGCGCGCTACTACCAGCAGCTGCCCCTCAACATCGCGGACCGCGCCGGCTCGAGCGAGCCGCAGGCCTCCGCCCGCCGCCCTGCGACGGTGTGTAACCCGCAGGACATCAACCAGCTCAAGGGTGCGTGTCAGGATCCCGCGAACAACACGGTGAATCCGAACCTCGGCGCCGCCTCGCCCGACCAGAAGTACCAGCTCATCGGCGCCGGCAAGACGCCGATCGATCCCGATATCAAGCCGCAGTACTCCGAAGAGCTCGTCTTCGGCGGTGAGTACGACCTCATAAAGAACGGTCGCATCGGGACCTCCTTCACGCACCGCTGGATCGGCCGCGTGATCGAGGACGTCTCGAAGGACGAGGCGCAGACCTACTTCATCACGAACCCCGGCGAGCGCTCCACCAGCGATTTTCCGAAGCCGCAGCGCACCTACGACGCGCTGACCGTCTTCTTCCAGAAGACGTACAACAACAACTGGGAGCTCCTCGCGAGCTACACCCTCTCGTACCTCCGCGGTAACTACGCGGGCCTCTTCCGCCCGGAGACGGGCCAGCTCGATCCCGGGACGAACTCCGACTACGACCTCAAGTCGCTGACGGTCAACCGCATCGGCCCGCTCCCGGGCGACACCCGCCACCAGTTCAAGATGTTCGGCTCGAAGACGTTCGATCTCGGCGAGCGCAGCTCGCTCCTGACCGGCGGCGCCATCCGCGGCCAGTCGGGCGGCCCGACCAGCTACCTCGGCTCGCACCCCATCTACGGCCAGGACGAGATCTTCATTCTCCCCCGCGGCGAGGGCAACCGCCTCCCCTGGACGTACTCGCTCGACACCACGCTCGGCTACACCGTCAAGGTCGGCGAGACGCAGTCGGTCACCGTATCGATGGACGTCTTCAACCTCCTCAACTTCCAGGAGCTCGCCGGCCGCGACGAGCGCTACACCTCGAGCGACATCAACGCGATCGTCGGTGGCAAGACCGGCGATCTCGGCAAGCTCCGCGGGATCGACGGCGCACTTCTCCAGAAGAAGGAAGTCAATCCCAACTTCTCCAACCCGACCAGCTACCAGGCGCCGCGGCAGTTCCGCTTCGGCCTTCGCGGCACGTTCTGAGGCGCATCATGATGATGAAAATTCTCGCTAAGGGAACTCTCGCTGCGGCCATGGTCGGTGGGCTGCTTGCCTCGACGTACGGGTGCGATCAGCCCAAGGCCAAGTGCTCTGCCGGTCGCGGCTCGTTCGCGGTCGTCTACAAGAAGGTCAAGGGACCGGACTCCTGCGCGGCCGTCAAGGGCGAGGAGGTCGGCTTCGGGACCTACAACCAGGTTGGCAAGGAGGGAAAGCCGGACCTCGATGTCGCGCAGATCGCGATCCAGGGTGCGAACCTCGGAGCGCTCGTCGACACCGCCACCAGCGCTGGCGCCGGGGACAAGGATCCGACGCACAAGCCGTACGCGCTCGGCTTCTTCAAGACCGCCGAACCCGTGAACGACTTCTGCGAGGTCCCGTCGCTCACCGTTGCGACGCAGAGCCTCGCTGCGATCCCCGAGGACAAGGAGAACGAGACGGACGCGGTGCCCGCGACCACTGTTTCGTACGCCTGGTCGAAGGTGCGGCTGTACGTCACCCCGTCGGCGCTCGGTACGCAGTTCACCGCAGACGTCACCATCACCACCGATGGCGTCGCCTGCGACTACACCGCAGTCGGCATGTACCCGTACGTCGACTGCAGCATCGAGGATCCGAAGGATCCCAAGAAGACGATTGCCGACGATACCGACGGCATTGCTCGCGCTTGTGCGCCCGAGGCCAACGAGGACGCGGGGCGCCCCACGGGCTCCGGCATCAATCCGGACTTTCCGACCAAGTGCGATCCAGACATCCTGCACTGCGTGCTGACGAAGGACACGATTCCGGCGCTGAAATGAAGGGTCGAATCCGTGCGCCGGGGTCTCTCGTGCGCTAGATCGAGACGGGTCAACCATGTTCGACGCCGTCCTCAATCGACATAGCGCAGGTCCCGGTCGCTGGGGGATGGGCGCCGTTCTCACCGCGGGTCTTCACGTCGCGGTGATCGGCGCCGTCATCTGGGCCTCGATTCACGCCTCGCACGCGTCCACCACGGACGCGCCCGAGGTGACCTTCTTCGCGCCTCCGCCGCCTCCGCCGCCTCCCCCTCCTCCGCCCGCTGGTGGAGGGCAGACGAAGCCGAAGACGGAGAGGAAGATCCTTCCCAAGAAGGACGTGATCATCGAGCCGAAGAAGGATCAGCCGAAGGAAGAGCCAAAGGAAGAGTCGAAGTCCGCCGAGCCGGAGTCGAACGGCCAGGCAGGCGGACAGGTCGGCGGAGTCGCCGGTGGCGTCGCGGGCGGCACGGTCGGCGGCACGGTCGGCGGGCAGCTGGGCGGCGTGCTCGGCGGCACCGGCAGCGGCGTTGTCCCGTTCGGGGAGGGCATGTCGCGCCCGTCACCCATCGCTGGCGACGAGATTCAGTACACCCGCGAGGCACGAGAGGCGCGCATCTCGGGGGTCATGATCGTCAAGTGCGTGATCGCCGTCGATGGCTCACTCACCAACTGCCGCGTCATCAAGGGCGTGCCGATGATGGACCAGGCGGTCCTCGCGGCGCTCGCGCGTCACCGCGGGACGCCGGTCACGTTCCAGGGCCGGCCGGTCTCGGTCGACTACACGTTCACAATCCGTCTGAAGATGCCTGATTGACGGGCTGGCTCATTCGAATTCCGCGATCACTCATCAGGCACAGGGAGCGCTAGCAAGAACATGGAGTTTACACTCGGTGCACTCTGGGGCCACATGGGCCTCTTCGCGCGGGGGATCGTGGTGGCGCTCGGCCTCATGTCGATCGCGTCACTCGGCGTCACCCTCGAGCGGATCCTCTTCTTCATGAAGTCGAAGGGTGACTCCATCCGCTACGCCCAGAGCGTCGAGAAGGCGCTCGCCGAAGGTCGCCTCAAGGACGTGGCCGCGAAGAAGGCAGGCGACACCGGCGGTTACCTGGGCCGCGTCGTCGATGCCGGCATCAAGGCGTTCATGCGGGCCGAGGGCGCGCACGGCGAGTACATCGTCGAGAGCGTGGGCCGGGCGCTCGAGCGCCAGGCGCAGCGCGAGATCCAGACCCTGAAGCGCGGCCAGAGCGTCGTCGCTACTGTGTCGTCGACCGCGCCCTTCGTCGGTCTGCTCGGGACCGTCATGGGCATCGTCAACTCGTTCCAGGCCATGGCCTCTTCCGGCTCCGGCGGGCTGGGGACGGTCTCGGCCGGTATCGCCGAGGCGCTCATCACCACCGCCTTCGGTCTTCTCGTCGCCATCCCCGCCGTCATGGCGTTCAACTGGCTGCAGACCTGGGTCGACGCGCGCGCGGTCGACCTCGCGGAGTCCTCGAACGAGCTCCTCGACACCATCGCTCGACAGGTCGGCGCCGAGCACGTACCGCGCGAGGTGACGGTCAATCCCCGCCTCGACGTCAATTCCCCGACGGCGCGTTCGGGCGAGGTCGGCGCCGAGTAATGTCGTTCGGCGGCGGCGGTAAAGGCGTCAAGAACGAGATCAACGTCACGCCCCTCGTGGACGTGGTGCTGGTGCTCTTGATCATCTTCATGGTGATCACGCCGATGCTCCAGCGCGGCAAGGACGTGAACCTTCCCAAGTCGGCGAACGTCGAGGCGGAGAAGAAGGGCGACCCGCTCGTGCTCTCCGTGACCACGGACGGCAAGATCTGGATCGAGGCCAATCAGGTCAGCGCCGACGAGCTCGAGGGCAAGGTCGCAGAGGCGCTCCGCAAGGAGCCGGGCAAGAAGGTCATGCTCAAGGGTGACGAGCGCGTCACGGTCGGTGACGTGCGCAAGGTCATGCAGCACGCTCGCCTCGGCGGCGCCAAGGGCGTCGCGCTCGCCGTACAGGAGAAGAAGTGAAGCGCCGCGGCGTCGTCATCAAGCCCGCCTCGGCACCGAACGGGGAGATCAACGTCACGCCGCTCGTCGACGTCGTGCTCGTGCTCCTCATCATCTTCATGGTCGTGACGCCGCTGCTGGAGAAGGACATCCAGATCAGCCTGCCCACCACCGAGAAGATGGAAGAGGTGAAGGACCTCCCGCCCGATCAGCTGATCGTGAAGATCGAGCCGGACGGCAAGCTCGAGATCAACGGTAACGCGGTCGAGCCCAACGCCTACGTGGCGACGCTGCGCGATCGCCTCGGGTCACGTTCGGACAAGACGGTGTTCGTCCTCGCCGACGACCAGGCCAACTACGCGCGCCTGGTCCTCGCGCTCGACGGCGCGAAGGCCGCCGGCGCGACGACCCTGGGCATGGCCACCGACACGCCTACGCCCCCCGCGCCGTAGCGCGAGACGGGCTCTACTCGTCGTAGGTGGCGGCCAAGGCGATCTCGACGCCGTGCACCACGAAGCTCGAGCCCGGCTCGGCCACCTCGCGCTGCCAGCTCGTCGAACGGCGGAAGACCTCGATCCGACGTGTGTCCTGCGAAACGAGGACGTACTCCTCGAGCGACGGGAGCGTCCGGTAGTCTCGAAATTTCCAGCCGCGATCGTCGCGCTCCGTCGACTCGGACAGGACCTCGACGAGCACGCAAGGGTTGGTGATGGCCTCGCCTTCGGAGCGGCCGTTCTTTTCAACCACGGTCTTCATGATCGAGCCGCAGACCACGCTGGCGTCCGGCCGCAAGCCCGCGCGGGTCGCCGCGATGTGAATGGCCACCGAGCCGTCCCGAACCGTGCATTCACCACGGAGCGCCGCCCTCAACTCCGCCAGGACTGCGACGCACAGGCGCCCATGCTCGGGCGTCGCTCCGGCCATCGCGTACACGTGGCCGTCGATCCACTCGCGACGTACGCCCGTCGGGTCATTCGCCTCAGCGACCAGAAAGGCCTCCAGCGAGACGGAGACGGGCGCAGGCTCTCCCATGGTGGCGAAAGCGTACCACGATGACCGAACCGACAAAAACGAAGCGAGACGAGAGGGGGCTCTCGTCTCTCGGCTCGTCTCTCGGGCCCGCGCCGTCAGCGGCGCGGGGGGGCGGAGAAGCGCGGGTCCGCGGGGAACGGGCTCGCGGAGTCGCGGAGCCGCGTCTCGCTCTCGGGGATGAACGTGTCGCCGCGCTCCGAGAAGAACGCCATGCCGATCACACCCACGTTGCGCGCGCTGCCGGTCTGGGCGGCGTACGAGTCGGCGACCGCCGCGAAGCGGAACGCTGCGACCTGCGCAGTGCTGGTGCGGAAGCCCTCGATCTCGAGCGTCGCGAACGGGAGGAGCACGTAGCCGCGGTTGTCGAACGTGCCGGGCTTGCCGTTGATGACGTCGAGGCCGTCGACCGTGCCGACCGCCTCGAAGCGGTGGCTGGTGTGGTTCGTGAGGACGATCGAGTAGCGCTGCCCCGCCTGGCCGATGACGAACGTGCGGTCGCCGGCGCGGACCGCCTCGAGCGCCTCGCCGCTGGCATCGCGGATGGCGATGGTGACCGCGCCGCCGCCGGTGGCGACGCTGCGCGAGGAGCCGCTGCGCGACGCGACGGAGGCGAGGGCATCGACGCCCTTGCGGTCGTTGTAGTTGAGGGCGGCGATGGCGAAGGGACGGCCGCCTTCACGCACGAAGGTGACGTCGTGGACGCGTGAGGTGCGGGCCTCACCGAACTCGGTACCGAGGCCGGGGCGGCTGTCGGGTGAAGGCTCGCTGGGGCGCGAGCGCGACTCGGCCACCGCGCCGGGCTGCTGCGCCGGCGCAGGGGCAGCACCGCTCTTCTGCGACTCGAACGCGGGGGCGGCGCTGTTGAAGTCGCCGGACGGCGGAGACTTCGCGCTGGGGCTCGCCACCGAGGCGCTGCCGCCGCAGCCGGCGAGGAAGACCACCAAACAGACGAACATCCAGAGCTTCTTGCCGACCATCGCGTTCTTCATGTTGGGGGTATCAACGTGGGCTCGCCGGCCAACTTACACGCTCTCTGCTCGGGACTACTCGCAGGTCCAGGGGAGCGCGCGACCCAGCGCCGAAAGTCTCGGGATGACGAGCACTTGACCATCCTTGACCCCGAGCCACGGCGCCACGGGCTCCTGCCGCGGCACCCGCGCGAACGCCTCCAGATCTTTCGGAGGCTGGCGGCCGCTCACGACGATGGCGCGGCCGAGACGGGTCGCCGCGGCTTGCAAGTCCGACGGGTCGGCCGCGGGGCGGAGCGCCAGATCGTCTGCGAGCAGGACGAGCGCGATCGGTGAGAGCGCCTCGGTCGAGCGGATGCGCAGCGTCTTCGCGCACGCCTCGGCGCGCGCCTTCGTCCCGAGATCGAGGATCCTCGCAGACGCCATCCCCCACGCGAGGAACCGCGCGCGCTTCACCTGCGCGCTCGGCGGTGGTGCGCCGGCAGGATCGCGCAGCGGAGCGCAAGTCTCGCCCTTGCCGACGTGCGCTGCCGCGCAGCTCATCGCGATCCGCACCTCGATCTCATCGGACGCCCACGCCGTGCGGTCGAGCTCGCGCGCTGCAGTGAAGAGCGCGAGGTACGGCTGTAGGGACCTCTGGAGCTGCTCGACGGGATCGCCCTCGTCGAAATCGGTTCCGAGCGGGGAGAGCTGAGCCTCGAGTCGAGCGGTCGCGAAGTCGATCAGCTCGAGGACGTGCTGGCGATCGGACGGCCCCATCGCCGCCGCGGCGATGGTCATCGCCCGCTCGTCGGCATCGGCACGCAGCGACGGCCGCGTGCCGTCCACGCGTGCGCGCACGACGAGCACCGGACCCTCGGGCGCCGCGGCCTTCCGGCTCCGCAGGCCGAGCACCCCCAACAGGGCCGCGGCGACGATCGCTCCACCGAGCGCCGCAGCCCGAACGCGGATCACGCGCTCAGCGCCGGGTCGCCGCGATCTCGACGCCGTCGGAGGTCTTCCCGCTGGCCGCCGCGTTGCACATCTTCATCGTGAACCAGTCCGGTGAGCCAGTGCTGCTCGCGCGGTTCTCGACCACGGTGAGAACGTTGCCGCTGATGGTCGCGTCGATCGACCCCGAGCCGCCCTCGCTCACGAGACGCCACACGCCGCCGAGCGCGCCGAAGATCGAGCTCTTCTCCTGCTGGCGGATCCCGGAGAGCGCGCCGTCGATCCTGCCGATCGCCATCGCGGCGTTGACGCAGCTCGCGTTGAAGCCGCCGCCGGTGAACGAGGCCGTGCACGTATCGCTCGCGGTGGTGCCGGCGAAGGTCCACTGGCCGCCCATCGCGAGCGGGATCACACCGAGGTCGACGGCGCTCGCGGCCCGCGTGACGTTGGTCGCCGCAGGGGCCTTCGCGCCGTCGGTCCAGGTGAGCGTCATCGCGCCGCCGTTCACCGAGAACGCGAGCGTCGACTCCTTGGTGGCGACGACGAAGTTGCTGCCGTCCACGGTGATGACGGCGGAGCCTTCGCTCCCTCCGCTGCCGCTGACGAGCGCATCCCAGGTGCCAGACGCGCTCACCGCGCTGTCGTCACCGCAGAGGACGTTCGCGACGACCTGGCCGTTGGGGAGGCGGACGGGATCGACCGGCCCGGCGGCCTGGGTGGTGCCGCCGCTGCTGCTGCTGCCACTGCTACTGTTACTCGCGCTACCGCCGCACGCGCAGACCGAGCAGAGAAGCGTCGAGAGGAGGAGGAAGGAGGTATTCGAAGTCATGCGCTCACCCTTGCACACGCGTGCCGAGAATCAAGGCTGAGGTCCGGCCAGGGTGGCGAGGACGCTCTTCATGTGCGGCTCGCGGCCGAGCGGCGGCGGGAAATCCGGGGCATCCGGCAGATCCTTGAGCTGCGAGAGCTCGGCGCTGCCCTCCCCCTTCATGCCCTGCGCCACGAACCGCCGCAGCTTGCTCCGCGACAGCCCGCGATGGTTGCAGCACGCAATCACCTTGCCGTTCGGCGCGAGGACCTTCGCCACCATCGCCACGAGATCGCCGTAGTCGCTGTCGGCGACGAAGCGACGCTTCTTCGTCGACGAGTAGCTCGGGGGATCGACGATCACGAGATCGAAGCGCTCGCTCCGTGTGGCGGCGCGCGCGAGCCACGCGAACACGTCCTCGGCGACGAACGTGTGTGCCGCGTCCGGGCCCCTCGCGAGCGTGATCCCTGCGCCCTCGAAGTTCGCGCGGCCCCACTCGAGCGCGACCACCGAGGCATCGACGCTCACCGTGCGCACCGCGCCGCCCAGCCCGGCGACCACGCTGAAGGCGCACGTGTACGAGAACAGGTTGAGGACGCGGGCGCCCCGGGCGAGCTCGCGCACCAGGCGGCGGTTGGGCCGCTGGTCGAGGAAGATGCCGGTGGAGAGCCCGTCGCCGAGGCGCACGCGGAAGGGCACGCCCTCCTCGCGGATCTCGAGATCGGCCGCCGCCGGCTCGCCGCGCACCGGCAGCGCGGGAGCGACGTCGTCGCGCCGCGTGTCGACGAGCACGTTCGCTTGCTTCGGTCGCAGCTTCAGGTAGACGCCGTCGAAGCCGAGCGCCTGGAGGCGATCGAGGACGCGCTCGCGGCGCGCCACGTCCTCCCAGACGCCGCCCACGTAGAGCTGCGCGACGAGATGCTCGCCGTACACGTCGACGGCGAGGCCGGGGAGCGCGTCGCCCTCCTCGTTGACGAGGCGGAACGCGGTGGTGCGCTCGGCGACAGGCTCGCGGACTGCGCTCTGCCCGAGCCCCCAGCGACGCTCCACCGCGAGGCCGATCGAGCGCTCGAGCGCCGCGGGATCGTCGTACACCGCGCCACCCCGATCGCCCCGCGCGACCCAGTCCGCCATGTCGGGCGGCGCGGGATCGCGCAGGTCGAGGCGCTTGCCGGTCCGCGGGTGCTCCAGCTCGAGCCGCGCGGCGTGAAGCATGAGGCGTGGGGCGAGCGGGCCGCCGTAGATCGCGTCGCCGGCGATGGGCGCGCGCGCGTTCGCAAGCTGGACGCGGGCCTGGTGCGTGCGGCCGGTCTCGAGGCGGAGCTCGAGGAGCGCGCGGTCGTCCTTCTGCGTGCGGACGGTGACGTGAGTGACGGCGCGCTGCGAACCGGCGAGCCCCGCGGCGCGCGGCGGCTCGAAGGCGCGCGCGCCGGGCCGCGGCCGTCCGCGCATGGGCATCTTGCCCCCCGCGGCGACCACCTCCATGCGTCCGCCGTCGCCCTTTCGGAGGTGATCGTCGAGCGTGAGCACGCGGCTCTTCGGATCCCAGCCGCTGACCGCGGCGAGGTAGCTCTTGGTGAGGGTACGCCCCTCGAACTGCCGCGCCAGCGCAGCGTTGACCTCGCCGCGCTTCGTGAACAGGACGAGGCCGCTGGTGTCGCGATCGAGCCGCTGGTGGGTGCCGAGGTACGGCTCCTTCACGCCGTCGCGCGCGCCGAGGAAGAGGCGGAGGCGAGTGACGAGGTCGTCGGGCCGCTCCGGTACGGCGCTCTGGCTGGGCACGCCGGCGGGCTTGTGCACGGCGATGAGATCATCGTCCTCGAAGACGATGTTCTCCGCGCGAAACGCTGGCCATATGCGCGCCCGGTCCATCGGGAGAGAAGCTAACAGCTAACAGCT
>JAYTBL010001105.1:0-6066 GCA_043736975.1 Polyangiaceae bacterium | reverse complement strand
CGTGCAGCATCTTGCTCGATGCGGACGTCGTTCAATGCCGCGTCGACGCCGACTGCGTGGGCCGCGGCTCGGCGGCGACGTGCGTGGACAAGGTCTGCGTGGGTGGCGTGACGGACGCCGCGGCGGCCGACGCCGCCGATGCGGCCGATGCCGCGCCGGCCGACCCGAAGTGGGGATGTCTCGGCAACGTCACCTGGGGCACCCAGGACATCAGCACAAAGGTCCTGGTTCGTCAGCGCTTCGTGCGGCTCCTCGGTGAAGGACCGATCACGAAGATGACGATCAACGCCTGCGGCCGGCTCGACCCCGACTGCACGTTGTCGCTCGGGACCGGGGTGACGGACGACAGCGGCTACGCGAACCTGTCGATCCCCAAGTACTTCGAGGGCTTTCTGAAGCTCGATCCCCCCGCGACGTTCCCCACGATGGTGCCCTCGTTGATCACGGTCATCCCGCCCCCCGAAAAGGACTCCGACCCGGACGCCTCCATTCCCGCGAACGTCGCTCCCCACCTGACGTCGGCCGGCGAGCTCAACGCGCTGCTCGCCCTGGTCGGCTCGAAGTTGAACCCCGCGCTCGGAAATGTGCTCGGCATCGTCCTCGACTGTCAGGGCAATCCCACCGCCGGCGTCGAGCTCCGGATCGATCAGACCTCGAGCGGCCAGACCGTCTCCTACTACACGGATGCCACCGGCACGCCCTCCGTCACGGCCACGGAGACCGCGCCGCGCGGCGAGGCCGGGTTCGTCAATACCCCCACCGGCCCCATCACGATCACCGCGACCGTGCCCGCCCTGAGCCGCCGGATGGGGCGCTACACCGTCATCTCGAAGGCGGGAACCGTCACTTACCTGCCCATGTCACCAGGTCCGAACTGATGATGCCCTCCCATCCCCCCATTGGAATGGCTGCGAGCTCGCGAACCATCGGCAAGCATCGGCTCGTCGCCGGTCTCGGCACCGGCGGAATGGCCCGGGTGTACCTGGCGCTCGCCCAGAAGACGGGTGGCTTCACCAAGCTCCTCGTGCTCAAGGTCCTGCGCACCGAGCTCGACGCAGACGGTGACTTCCTCAGCATGTTCATGCAGGAGGCCCGGCTCGCGGCGCGCCTCAACCACCCCAACGTGGTGCAGACCTACGAGGTCGGCGAGGACGCTCAACGCCACTTCATTGCGATGGAGTACCTCGAGGGCCAGGCCCTGAGCTCCGTACTCACGCGGGTGGGCCGCCAGAATTTCCCGCTCGACGTGCACCTCCGGATCCTCTGCGATGCGCTGGAGGGGCTGCACTACGCCCACGAGCTCGCCGACTACGACGGGACGCCGCTTCACATCGTGCATCGTGACGTGAGCCCGCAGAACGTGTTCGTCACGTACACGGGGCAGTCCAAGATCCTCGACTTCGGCATCGCCAAGGTTGCCGGCTCGACGCGAACGGTGACCGGCGTGCTCAAGGGCAAGGTCGGCTACATGGCTCCCGAGCAGGCCACGGGGAAGCCCGATCGCCGCGCGGACCTCTTCGCCATCGGCGTCATGCTCTGGGAAGCGATCGCCAAGCGGCGCTTCATCGGACGCGGCGAGGACGATGTCGTGGTCTTGACCCGCCGCATCGGTGGCAACGACCGCCCTATTCGCGAGGAGGTGCCCGACGCCCCGACGGAGCTCGCGGAGATCTGCGACAAGGCCCTGGCCACCGAGCCCGAGCTGCGTTTCGCGACCGCCGCCGACATGCGGAGCGCGCTCGAAGCCTACCTGCGCAAGGGCGAGCCGGTGGACGCACGGAGCGTCGCGGCGCTCCTCGAGACGAACTACGCCGACGAGCGCGCGCGTATCCGCGGGCTCATCGACGACCAGGTCAAGCGCGCCGACGACACCGGCCCGATGATCGACATCCATACCCACGCGACGGTCACGCCGCCGACGCTGGAGCTCGGCGTCGACATCCCGATCGAGGTGGCCGCAACGCAGGTGACGAACAGCAGCGGCGCCCCCCGGAAGTCGTCGGTCGTGCTGCTGGTGGGGCTGGCGGTGGTCATCCTCGCGGTCGGTGGCATGGTCGTCGTTCGGCGTACGCAGGCGGCCGCGCCGCGCGAGTCGGCGCCCCCGGCGACGGCGATGGTCTCGGCGCTTCCCAGCACGGCCGTTCTCCCCGTCCCGACAGCGGAAGCCGTCCCCGTCACGATCAGCGTCGCCATCCGCACCTCGCCTGCGGGGGCAACGCTGCAGCTGGACGGCGAGACGGTCTCCAATCCGTTTCGCCTCGAGGTCCCGAAGGACGGGTCGCACCACACCGTCGTGAGCGCGGCCCGCGGCTACAACGCGGAGACGACGTCCGTCACGTATGACGCTGCGCGGGACATCATCGTCACGCTGAAACCGGCCACCATGGCCGTGCCGGCTCGGCCCGCGAACACGAACGACGTCGATCTCTCTAGCCTGAAGACGAAGCGCCCGAAGCGCACCGTGGACGAGAAGGACCCGTATCAATGAAGCGCATCGCGCTGTGTGCCGCGCTGCTCCTCGCGACCGTGTCGACGACGCTGCCGGCGTTCGCGGTCGACAAGCCGGCCACCGAGAAGCCCACCAAGGCGGCGACCGAGGAAGCGCGCGAGCGTTTCCGGCGCGGGGTCGATCTCTTCCGCGACGGCGACTACCGGGCCGCGCTCATCGAGTTCACGCGCGCCAACGAGGTCGCCCCGAACCCGAAGATTCAGTACAACATCGCGCAGACTTGCCTCGAGATGCAAGACTATGCGTGCGCTCTGCATGCGTTCGAGACGTATCTCGCCGAGGGAGGCACCGACATCCCCAAGGACCGGCGCGCGCTCTCGGAGCGAGAGCTGGAACGCGTCAAGAAGCTCGTCGGCTACCTCAAGGTCACCGTCAACAAGGACGGCGCCGAGGTGACCATTGACGAAAACTCCGCCGGCAAGACGCCGCTCCCCGCGCCGGTCCTGGTCGGGGCGGGTCGCCACAAGGTCACTGTTTCGCTCGCCCCGCTCCCCCCGCAGGTCCGCACCGTCGACGTGGCGGGCGGCGACAAGCTCGACGTCACCGTGGAGCTCACCGAGCCGCTCTCGGCGACGGTCGTAGCTCCGGTCGCCCCGCAGGCCCGGCCCAGCACGCCGACCATCGAGCCGCCGCTCGAGCCAGCTCGCAGGAGCCGCGGCCCCTTCTGGACTGGCCTCGTGGCCACCGGCGTCCTCGCCGCGGGCACGACGGTCACTGGTGTTCTGGCGCTCTCCGCCAAGTCGGATCTCGACTCCACGGCGAACCGCTTTCCGCTCTCTGCAGGCGACCTCGACTCCGCACAGGGCAAGGTCCGGACGCTCTCGACAGCGACCGACGTTCTCCTCGTCTCGACGGTCGTGGCGGCTGGAGTTACCACGCTCCTCTTCTTCACGACCGGCACGCCGTCGCGCGGCTCCTCATCCGCGCGACTCGCGAACACGCTCCTCACCGGCGCTTTCTGAGCCGCCGACGTCAGCACGCCCGCGCGGCGAGGCGGTGGCGGATCGCACTCGCATCGTCGCGCATGCCGTGCTCCACACCGAGATTCGTGCTTGAGCTCGCTTGCCGACTCGAGCTCGAGAAATGCGTCGAACGGCGTAAACAGCAGTTGTGCTGCGGTCGTCATGGCGGGTTTCTCGAGTGGAGTGCGCCCCGCCCCTGCGCGCCGAGATGACCGCGAAGGCGTTGTCGGTCATCTCCAGCGAGAATGGGAACCGAGCGGCTAGGCGGAGCCGCCACGGACCATGGGGCGCCCCGCCGGGATGTCTGCACACTGCATCTGTCCGCGCGCCGCCACCAGCAGGCGCATGAACCCGACGTCGAGCGGCTTCTCGGCGTCGCTGGCGAACGGCGCGTCGATGAGGCGAAGGGCGCGCGCGACCGTCGCCTTGGGCACCGCGCCCACGAAGCCGGGCATCGACGGATCGGTGGGGCCGTCCCCCAGCTGATCCACGAAGAACCTCGTGGCCTCGTCGCCCAGCTCGGCCACCACCACGACGAAGTCGGCGACGTCCTTGCCGTCCTTGCGCACCATGTCGAGCACGAGGCCGATGGTGGTCTCGCTCTGCCGATAGAGGCTCGCGAACCAGTCGCTCACCCGCCCGTGCTCCGCTTCCATGCGCGAGGATTGCCGCCGCTCCGCGGGCGCGTCAACTCAGCACAGCGCGCCGACCTCGAAGAGCTCACGGCCGAACTCCGCGGTGACGAGCGCCACCAGATCGGGCGCGAACACCAGCTTCGCGTCCTCCACGAAGCTCTCGCCGCAGTCGACCACCAGCGCGAAGCGATACGCCGCGCCGCCCCGGACCTCCTCGGTGAGGGTCTTGTCGAACGGGTTGGCGATGACGGCGCTGCCCTTCGACGGTTCGAAGGTACGGCTGCACGCCTCGCACTCCGCGAAGATGCCCGTCGCGGTGCCGAACGCCGGCACCAGCTCCTCCTCGTCCCACTCGAACGAGAGGTCCTCCTTGCAGTTGCAGATGGTCGGGACCATCCCGATGTTCCGCGCCGTCGGGTAGACGTACTCCGCCGACCGGTGCACCTCGAGCGTGTACGTAGCCCTGCCCTCCGGCTTCTGCGAGAGCGGATACCTCACGATCGAGCCCGGCTCGCCCGCTGGCCACACCAGGCGGAGCTCTTCGCGATCCTCGTCGTCGAGGAAGTCCTTGGTGAGCGGGTCGGGCTGCTTCTCCGTGCTCGCCGCGCGCTTCGCGGCGAGGTCGGTGCCGAAGGTGTTCTCGATCGTGGTGACGGCGAGCCCGCCCGTCTCGGGGAGCCAGCCTTCCTTCTTGAGCTTGTCGACGAGCTTGATGACCGACACCGCCGCCGGTGCAAACGAGTTACCCCTCGCAATCAGCCATCTCGCGTAGTGCGCGCCCATGGGCGGCAGACTAGCCGGGCGTGGCGGATCTTGGCACGTCTTCGGATCGAGCCCCTGGCGGCGGTCCCCAGTATCAAAGCGCCGCAGTGGTGGAGAACGCCTCGTGGGTCCAGGTGTGCGCCGGTCGCGCGCCCACGCTGACGGTCGTGGGCTCGGACTTTTGCTACCATCGTGCTCGACGCGATGGAAAGCACCGGAGCGAGCCCCCAGACGAAGAGCGCAGAGCTCACACCCGGCGAGATCATCGGCGAGCGCTACAAGGTCGTGGCGCGGCTCGGCGAAGGCGGAATGGGCATCGTCTACAGCGTCGAGCACACGCACATGCGCAAGCTCTTCGCGCTCAAGGTGCTGCACCGCGAGCTGCTGCGCATGCCCGAAGTCGTGGCTCGCTTCGAGCGCGAGGCGGTACTCGCCGGCTCCATCAACCATCCGAACGTCGCTGCGGCGACCGACTTCGGCAAGCTGCCCGACGGCTCGTTCTTCCTCATCCTCGAGCTGGTGGTGGGCAAGGGCCTGCGCGACTTGCTGGCCGCGGGGCCGCTTCCGATCACGCGCGCCCTCCCCATCATGCGCGGCATGACCGCGGGCGTCGCGGCCGCGCATGCCAAGGGGATCGTTCACCGCGATCTCAAGCCAGACAACGTGATGCTCGTCGAGCGCGACGACAACCCCGACTTCGTGAAGGTCCTCGACTTCGGCATCGCGAAGGGCGACGCCGTCAACGAGGTCCGCAGCGCGGACGAGGGCGCGGCGGCGCAGCCGCTCACGAAGATCGGCGCGGTGATGGGCACGCCCGACTACATGTCGCCCGAGCAAGCGCTGGGCAAGGCGGTCGATGCCCGCTCCGACCTCTACTCGCTCGGCGTCATCTTCTTCGAGATGTGCACCGGCGCTCCGCCATTCCGCGGCGAGGCCCTCCAGGTCCTGCAGAAGCACCTGATGGTCGAGGCGCCACCGGTGCCGCCCGAGCTGGTCGCCGGGGTGAACGTGCCCATCGCGGCGATCGTCGCGAAGCTCCTGGCGAAGGAGCCCGAGGATCGCTACCAGAGCGCCGCCGAGCTCCTCGCCGCCATCGAGGGTGTGAGCCCGCGCGTGAGCCCGCGCGCCCCCGCGGTGCTCGCGCGCGAGGCGCCGCCGCCGAGCGCGGCGGCCAGCACCGCGCTGCCCGCGCCCGCGC
>JAYTBL010001104.1:0-2378 GCA_043736975.1 Polyangiaceae bacterium | reverse complement strand
GCGGCCTCGAATTCACGTCGCCTCTGCAGCTCGAGAGCCCTCTCGCCACCCGGCGAGGGGGCTTTCGCTTTTGCGGGTGGTCGAGAATGCCGATGCGGAGGGTCTGCGCTATCGTGAGACCATGAGTGTACCTGCGGCCAAGCTCGACTCACTCGACCCGCTCGAGCTCGCGTTCGACAGCGCACCGTGGGACGAGCACCCGGCGACGGAAGAGGAGATCGAGGCGATCAGGGAGGCACGCGCTGCCGAGGCCGCTGGGACCGCGAGGTTCGTCCCGGGAGCCGAAGTCAGTGCGTCGACCGCCGAGCGCGCGTCCGTCGAGCGATGACCTGGGCCGTCGTCTGGTTCGACCAGGCTGCGGAAGATTTGCGCCGCGTGCACTCGGAGACTGCCGCGCGGATCGATGAGGCGGTGCAGCGCCTGGCGACGACGAGCGAAGGACCACTCCGTCGCGTGCTCATCAACGGCAACGTGGAGACTCGTCTCCTGGTCCCTCCGTATGCTGCCGTCGTGTCCGTCGACCGCCGGGCGCGGCAATTGAAGGTGTGGCGAATCGTTCGCTACGCGCACTAGCGTCTCTGCGGGCTTCGCTTTTCGAAGCGGCTGTGGCGCGGGCGCGGTAGGAGAAGGAATGCTCGCGCGTCGGTTTCTTGCTGCGCTGGTCGTCGTTTTCGCGTGGCTGGCGGCGTGCGGGGACACGCCGGCGCCAAAGAGCGTCGATGCCGTGGTGGCGGGGCAGGGGAGGTCGCTGCCCATCGCTGCCGCCGCCGACAACGCCTCGGAGAGCGATCTCGCGGTGCCGATCAGCGCCGACGACCCGGTACGCGGCAGCCGCCCCGCGTTCGTCACCATCGTCGTGTTCTCCGACTTCCAGTGTCCGTTCTGCTCGCGCCACGCCACCACCCTCGAGCGCATCGCCGAGACCTATGGCGAGGACGTGCGCATCGTCTTCAAGCACGATCCGCTCTCCTTCCATCCGCACGCCGCGCTCGCCGCCGAGGTGGGCAGCGCGGTCTTCGCGCTCCAGGGGCCCGAGGCGTTCTGGCGCTACCACGACATGGCGTTCCGCCGGCAGCAGCTGATGGCGCCCGACTCCATCCGCGCGTGGAGCATCGCGGCGGGCGCGGACTCGCGGGACGTCGAGGCCGGGCTCGAGAGCAAGAAGTGGGCGGCGAAGGTCGAGCGGGACGTGGCGCTCGCGAAGCGGCTGGGCGTGAACGGCACGCCGGCGTCGTTCGTGAACGGCGTGCTCCTCACCGGCGCGCAGCCCTTCGAGAAGTTCAAGGAAGTCATCGACGCGGCGCTCATCGACGCCAAGGCGCTCGCCGAGCGCGGCGTCCCGCGCGAGCGCATCTACGGCCGCCTCGTGACCGCGAGCTTCAAGGATCCGAAGCGCCCCGCCGCCGAGGACGACGACGGCGAGGATCAGAAGCGCCGCGACGCCGAGGTGTGGAAGGTGCCGGTGGCCAGCTCGCCGGTGCTCGGATCGAGCAGCGCGCTCGTCACCATCGTCGAGTTCAGCGACTTCCAGTGCCCGTTCTGCAAGCGCGTGCAGCCGGTCCTCGATCGCGTGCGCACCACCTACGGCGATCGCGTGCGCATCGTGTGGAAAGACGCGCCGCTCTCGTTTCATCCCCGCGCTGTTCCGGCCGCCGAGCTGGCGCGGTTCGCGCGCGCCGCCAAGGGCGAAGCGGCGTTCTGGGCGATGCACGACCTCCTCTTCGACGCGCAGCCGCGCCTCGACGACCCCGAGCTCGAGGCGCTCGCTCGCCACGCCGGTCTCGACGTCACGAAGGCGATGGCGGCCGTCCACGGCAAGGCCTCCGCGAAGCTGATCGACGCCGATCTCATGCTCATGGACGACGTGAGCGCCTCGGGCACGCCGCACTTCTTCGTGAACGGCAAGCGGCTGGTCGGCGCGCAGCCGTTCGAGAAGCTCAAGGCGGTGATCGACGCCGAGCTCGCGAACGCCGAGTCGCTGGTGAAGAGCGGCGTGGCGCGCAGCGCGGTCTACGAGACGATCATCAAGGACGGCAAGACCGACGGCGGCAAGGAGCCGGAGCGCAAGGTCGTCGCCGCGGGTCCAGCGACCTCGCCCTTCCGCGGCGCCGCGAACGCGAAGGTGGTCATCCAGGAGTTCTCCGATTTCCAGTGTCCGTTCTGCTCGCGCGTCGAGCCGACCATCGACCAGCTGCTGAAGGATTACCCGGGCAAGGTGAAGGTGGTGTGGCGCAACATGCCGCTGTCCTTCCACGCCGACGCGCCGCTCGCCGCGGAGGCCGCGCGCGAGGCGTTCGTGCAGAAGGGCAACGAAGGCTTCTCGAAGATGCGTGAGCTGCTCTTCAAGCACCAGAGCGACCAGGACGGCCTGAAGCGCA
>JAYTBL010001103.1:0-13670 GCA_043736975.1 Polyangiaceae bacterium | reverse complement strand
GCCTGCGCGGAGAGATGCCGCCCGAGCGGGAGCCGGAGTCGTTGCTCTTCGGCTGACCCCGCGTTCTTCGTCCTCGGCGGCGTGCTGTGCTCTCATCGAAACAGGGACAGCGCCATGCAAGGTTCGAAGAAGCCGCCGATCCGCCGTGACGACCGCGCCGAGCCCGACGAGGAAGACTCCTCGCCGCGCGTGGACGTGGTGAACGTCGACGGCCCGAGCAGCGCCTCGAACGTGAACGTCGCGCCCCGCAGCGAGGCCAACCTCGGCATGAGCTCGCTGAAGCAGCAGCTCGCCCGCCTCACCGAGCAGGCCTCCGCGGTGGAGAGATCGCTCGACGACCAGCGACGCGAGCGCGAAGGCGCGCTCGCTCGGCTCGAGCTCGCCACCGAGCGCTGCATCTCGCTCGAGAGCAAGGTCACCCTCCTCGAGGTCGAGGCGGCCTCCCTCCGAAACCTGAACGAGGCGGCGGACGCCGATCTCGCGCGCATCAAGGAGGAGAACGGGGATCTCCATGCGACGCTCGAGGCGTCGATGTCGGCCTCGGCAAAGCTCGAGGACGATCTCTCGGAGCTGCGGAAGCGTCAGTTCAAGGAGGCACTGAAGGTCACCGAACAGGAGACACACCTGCGCGAGGTCCGCACGAAGCTCGATCGGGCCGAGAAGGAAGGCGTCATCGCGCGCGAAGAGGCGATGCAGGCCCGCGAGGCCACCGCGAAGGCGGAGAACACGATCACCACAGCGCGCGCCGAGGCCGTGCGAGCGCGCGAGGAGACGCAGAAGCTGCGTCAGGAGCTCGCGAGCGCGAAGCAAGACAACATCAAGGATCGGACGACCGCGCGCGATCGCATCGACCTGATCGAACGCGCCCTCGACGACGCACGCGCCACGACCGCCCGTACCGAGAGCGCGCTCGAGGTCTCGCGCGTCAACGAGGAGACGCTCACGCGCCAGACCGAGGAGGCGCTCGCGCGCGCGAACGCGGCCGACAAACGCGTCACCGAGGCCGAGAGCCGCGCCGCGGCGGCGCAGGCCGCGCAGGACACCCTCGAGCAGAACGTGCGGAAGATCCGCGAGGCCATCGCCGCAGCGTTCGCGAAGATCGGGCTCGGTGGGTTGCCGCCTCCGCTGCCCACGAGCGCGCAGCGCACGAGCCAGGCTCCGCAGTCGTTCCCGCCGGAGATGCTCCACTCCGTGCCGCCGTCGCAGGGCAGCACCAGCCACGCGCCGCCCCCTGTCCTGGTCCCGCGCGACGCCCCCGTCCGTAATGCGTCGCTCGCGCTCGAGCTGGACGGCGGCTGGTCCGATCCCGAGCCGGAGCCCACCGAGATCTCCGCCCGACCGAGCTCTGCGTCACCGGCCTCGAAGTCCGTCCCGCCGCCGCCGAGCGTCGTCGCGACCCGCGACGACGTGGAGGGATCGCCGCTCTCGATCCCGACGCCGACCTACGCGTCGGTGCCTCCGCAGCTCCATGCGTCTGCGCAGGCTTCGATCACCCGCGAGTCGATAGCGCCGGCCACCAGGCGCGGCGAGGCGTCCGATCTGCCTGCAGCGATGCCCGACGAGCTGAGCGCCGAGGTCGACGTCGCGCGTGACGAGCTGATCGCCAAGCTGCTCGACCCTGCGCAGGCGGCCGACGCCGCGTACGAGCTGAAGCTGCATGCCGACTGGCTACGCAGCGTGCCGCCGCCAACGTTCACCGCGGCGCTGCAGGCCGTGGACTACAACGCCGACCGGCCGGTGTTCGAGCTGGCGCGGCAGTGGGATCGCGATCCGCTGTGCCATGCGCTCATCGCTGCGCTCCGCGGCGAGCCGGACCCGCGCCTGCGCGAGCACGCCGCATGGCTGCTGAAGCACCTCGCCTCGCCGTCCTCGTGGAAGGCCATCGCGGACCTCGCGCGCAACGAGGACGAAGCGGTGCAGCTGCGGCGCTGGCTGCTCGAGGCGCTCGATCGCATGGCCGCGGGGCGCGCGATCGGCTGGCGGGAGTTGGGGGACGTCGTCACCGCGGTCGCCAAGCATCCGGATCCTTCGCTGCGTGACGGGGTGGTGGGGATCCTGGTCTCGCTCGATCGCTCCGACGACAAGCGGCGGCTCCTCCTCGATATCCTCCGGTCGGACGACGACGAAGTGGTCCTCGCCAGTGCCGTGAATGCGCTGGCCGGGGCGCTGCCGATGGAGCTCGATCCGGGCCTCGTGGAGCGCCTCCTCGGTCACCCGAGCGCGCGCGTGCAGCGCAGCGTCCGCGACCTGATCGAGCGCGCGAAGCAAACGAAGTCCTGAACGCCCCACCATGCGGCAGAAGGCGACATCGGCTCGCGCATTGCGCCGCGTTTTGTCGAGAATCTCCACGGTCCCGCCATGCCGCGCGCGGCACGGGGCGTGAAAGACGGCGGCCATGAACACCGACAAGATCACCGCGGACGTCAAGGCCGAGCTCAGCAAGGGTCTGGAGAAGCTCACGATGCTGCGCGACGAGGCGAAGCTCCATCTGCACCTCGCCAGCCTCGACGCGAAGCAGGAGTGGGACGACAAGCTCGAGCCCGGCATCAACGATCTCCAGACCAAGGCCGCGGAGCTCACCGAGTCGTCGAAGACGGCCGTGCACGAGCTCGTCGCGCGGGTCGAAGGCTTCGTCTCGAAGCTCCGCACGAAGGCCTCTTCCTGATCTGGTGAGGCGGCGCGTTCACACTACCCGCGTCTCGAAAGACGCGGGGCTGCGTGAATTTGCCGACGCAGGTGTCGGGCTGATGACACCCCCCGCAAGCGATTCCGTGAGGTTCGACGTCATTGCTGGAATGGCATGCACGCTGCACGTGTTGGCGGTGCGTGTACGGATTCCAGCAGCACGCTCTTATCGGAGGTCTCGGGTCATGTCGAAGTCGTTGCGCATCGTTCTCGTCGACCCGCGAGGGGACGTCCTCTTTTCTGGTGAGAGCATGACCGCGAAGGAGACGCTCGTGCCGTGGCCGATAAACGAGGTCGACGATGCCTGCCCGCCGACCATGCGCTCGCCCACCAGTGAGAGCGGGATCTTCGCCGCCGCGGCATACGCGGTCGAGCAGGAAGGCATCGACGCGCTTTCCGAGAACCGGGAAGAGATCCGGAGCTCTCGGCCCCGCGCCGCCTGAGCTCTGCTATGCCTCGCCCATGATCGTCGACGACATCAAGAAGCGCGTGGTCGCAGCGGTGAAGCAGGGCGACACCGTCGTGCGAGACGTTCTGCGTCTCGCGCTCGGAGAGATCCAGATGGCCGAGACCCGCAAGAACGAGGCGGGCACCGAAGAGGAGGCCGCCGCCGCGTTGCGGAAGCTCATCAAGTCCAACGAGGAGACGCTCGCTGCCATGCCCGAAGGCGACGAACGGATCGCGGTTCTGAAGCGCGAAATCGAGGTGCTCGCTTCCCTCGCCCCGGCGCAGCTCACGGTGGCGCAGATCGTCGAGGCGCTCGCCGGCCAGCTCGACGCCATCAAGGGCGCCGCCGCCGACGGCCAAGCCACGGGCCTTGCCATGAAGCATCTGAAGTCGACGGGCGCGGACGTGAAGGGCACGGACGTGGGCCTCGCCGTGAAGCAGATCCGCGCGAAGTAACGTCACGGCGGAGCTCGAAAGTCGAGCGAGCACGCTTGTTTGCGATGGTTAGGTTGGGAACTACCGACACGACGGAAAATCGTCGGTGACGACGGGCATGTTCGCAACCGCCCGTACGTTGCAGCCGTCATAGAGTCGCTTGAAGAACTCCGCCGCCACCAAGCTCGTCCGCTCGATCCCGATCCGGCCCGCTGAAGCGCACGCCGAGTCTGGCTCCTCGTCCCACGATCCGCTGATGCTCCACTTCCGCGCGATGACGACGTTTCGTCTGCTCACCCGAGAAGAAGAGCACGCGCTCGCGCGGCGGCTCGAGCGCGCGGATCTCTCGATCACGCGCACGCTCCTCGATTTGCCGGAGGGCCGAGCGGCGCTGCGCGACCTCGCGCGCGCGCTGGCCGAGGGCGAGACGCGCGTGGAGGACGTGGAGCGCAACCCCGCCGAAGGTCTGCTCGCGCGCATCGAGAAGGCCGTCGCGAGCGCGGAGCGGCACCCCGAGCGCGCGCGATCGAACCCGCCAGCTCGTGGCCTGCGTCTCCACCCTCGCGCGGTGCGTCTGGTGACCGCTGAGCTCGGCGAGATCTTTGCTCGCCAGCCGCGCAACACCCGCCTCAAGCGCGCGCTCGCCGCCATCGACGTCGCGAAGCGCGAGGGCGAGCGGGTCACCGCCGACCTCGTGCAGTCGAACCTGCGCATCGTCGTCACGTTCGCGCGCCGCTACCGAGGCATGCCGCTCGTCGACCTGATCCAGGAGGGAAACCTCGGGCTCATGCGCGCCGTCGACAAGTTCGACCATCGCCGCGGGCTGCGCTTCAGCACCTACGCAGCGTGGTGGATCCGGCACGCGCTGAGCCGCGCGCTCGCGGATCAGAGCAAGATGATCCGCCTCCCCGTGCACCTCACCGGCGCAGTCCAGCGCGTGAAGCGCGCGCAGGATCGCCTGCAGCGCGAGCACGGCCGCGATCCTTCCCACGAGGAGCTGGCCGCGCGCACCGGTCTTCCCCTGGAGCAGGTCAAGCGCGCGCTCGAAGTGGTCGCCCAGCCCGTCTCGCTCGACGCCCCCATGAGCGGCCCGGGAGGCGACCGCGAGGGCAGCGACCTCGTCGACTTCGTGACCGATCACGAGGCGACCAGCGCTGAGGACACGGTCGCTCAGGCCCAGCTCCGCGTCGACACCAGCGCGCTGCTCTCCGAGCTTCCCGAGCGCGAGGCGGAGATCATCCGCCTGCGGTTCGGCCTCGGCGGCGGCACGCAACGCACGCTCGAGGAGATCGGCATCCGTCTCTCCCTGTCGCGCGAGCGCGCGCGGCAGCTCGAGCGCGACGCGCTGAAGAAGCTGCGCGTGGCGAGCGAGAAGCGGCGGCTCCGCGGCCACCTGGGGGGGTGATATCGAGCCGCGGCGGCTTGCGGCGCGCCGGGGATCGAGGACACAATCGGGCGTGGCGAGGCTCGTCCAACATCTCGTCGAGCCGCCGCGCCGCTGCGCGTACCTGGGGGACCGCGAACAGCAGCTCGAGATCCGCATCCAGATCGAGGTGACGTCCGCCGAGCTCGAGGCGATGCTCGAGCGCGGCTGGCGGCGCTTCGGACCGATCTACTTCCGGCCGGCATGCGTCGCCTGCGGTGAGTGCGTGACGCTCCGCATCGACGTCGCGTCGTTCGCGGCGCGCAAGAGCCAGCGTCGGGCGGTGAAGAACGCGTCGCGTCTGCGGCGCATCGTGAGCGTGCCGGTTGCGGACGAGGAGCGCATCGCGCTCTACCGACGCTGGCACGCGCAGCGGGAGACGGCACGCGGGTGGGAACCGACCGCGATGGATCCGGACCGCTACGCCATGGACTTCGCGTTCCCGCATCCTGCCGCTCGCGAGGCAGCGTTTCGCGATCCGGACGACGGGGACCGGCTGGTGGGGCTCGGCATCTTCGACGAGACGCCCAACGCGCTGAGCGCGGCGTTCTTCTTCTGGGATCCGGAGCGCGCGCCCTCGTCGTTGGGCGTGGCGAACGTGGTCACGCTGGTCGATCAGGCGCGCGCGCAGGGCCTGGCGCACGTCTACCTCGGCTACCGCGTGCTCGGGTGCCCCTCGCTGGTCTACAAGGCGAGCTACGGCCCCCACGAGCTGCTCGAAGGCCGCCCCTCCCCGGCGGAAGCGAGCGCGTGGCGGAGGCCCTGACGAGATCGGCTCAGTCGCGGACCAGGGGGTCGCGGTGGCGGACGAACTGGGCGACCATCGCGCGCGCGTCCTCGGGGGCGGATGACATGCGCGCGCCGAAGCCGGAGGGGCTGTCGTCGCCGAGCTCGTCCTGCGTCCACGCGACCGTCGCGGCGACGTCGAAGCGGTTGCCGCCCGGGAGCTCGATGCCCAGGATCACCGCCGCGCCGATCGGCGGCAGCTTCGCGTAGGTCGCGACGAACAGGCCCCCGTGGATCACGACGTCGTTGCCCTCGAGGCCGCGATAGAAGTTGCTGGGGCTCGACGCGCCGAGCTGCACGTCGAAGCGCGCGATGGTCGCGCCGCCGCCCGCCGTCGCGAGGCGCTGCTCGAGGCGGCGCACCATCGTGACCAGCTCCTCGACGCGCGCGCCGAAGTGCGCGGGGCTCCCGTGCTGCGTCGCTGCTGCAGCTGCTGCAGCTGCTGCGCCTGGCTCCGCCCAGCCGCCCGGCGGCAGCGCCGGGGCCGAGCCGGGGGCCGGCGGCACCGAACCGGGACGTGAGCCCGGCGCCGGCGCGTGCGCGGCCTGCCTCGCGAGATCGGCGAGGCTCGCGATCACGCGCTCGATGGTCTTCGCGTGCTCGCGCACCACGTTCACCACCGAGACCGCCGCCGCCGCCGTGCCGTCGTCGACGCGCAGCTCCACGCGCGGCGGCTTGCCGAGCGTGCGCAGGGCCTCGTCGAGCTTCGCGAGGTACGGCCCGAGCTGCGCGAGCTCGCCAGGCTTGTGCTTCGCGGCCTCCGCCGCCGCCGCGAGCGCCGACTTCGCGTTCGCGGCCGCAGCGGAGCCGATCGCGGTGTTGATGCGCTGGAGCGCCTCGTCGACGCCGCCCAGCGCGCCGGTGAGCCGCGCGACGGGGTCGTCGCCCTTGCCGCCCGAGCGCCGGGTGCGCACGAACGACTCCTTGATCTCGATCCAGCGCGCCGCCTGCTCCGGCGTGAGCCGACCTCGCAGCTCGGCGAGCTTGAGGAGGTTCTGCTCGGCGCCGGTGGTGAGCGTCTGCGACTCGCTGGCGTAGTGATCGTCGATGAGCTGCTGCAGCTCCTCCTCGTTCATGGCCGCGACGACCTTCTCGGCGAGCTTGTTCATGTTGCGGTAGCTGCCCTGTAGCTTGAACCCGGGCTCGGTGCGGTACGCATCCTCCTGTGACGCGGAGGCGATGTACTGCTTGTTCACCTCGAGCAGCACCTTCTGGCAGCCCATCATGCGCGTGAGGATGGAGGTGATCTCCTCCACCTCCGCCGCCGCGTAACCATGCTGGAGCTCGGTGAGCGGTACGTCCTCGCCGCGCGCCAGGCGAACGAGCTTCTGCACGTCGCCCGGGTCACGCGTGGCGAGCGGCGCGAGAACGGAGTTCGAGGTGAGCGCGTTCTCGAGATAGCTCGACGCGAACACGTCCTCGTTGCCGCCCAGGATGTCGCCCAGGTTGTAGGTGTCGGCGCGGTTCGCGAGCATGTCCGGGATCTGGAAGCGCGTGCCTGTCTCGGTGTACGGGTTGCCGGCCATCACGATGCAGAACTTCTTGCCGCGCAGGTCGTAGGTGCGAGACTGGCCCTTCCACACGCCCTCGACGCGCCGCTGTCCGTCACACAACGAGATGAACTTCTGGAGGAGCTCCGAGCTCGTGTGCTGGATGTCGTCGAGGTAGAGCATCACGTTGTTGCCCATCTCGAAGGCGAGGTTGATCTTCTCGACCTCCTGGCGCGCGGTGGCGGTCTTCGCGTCCGCGGGATCGAGCGAGGTGACCTCGTGCCCGATCGACGGCCCGTTCACCTTCATGAACACCAGCCCCAGCTTGCTCGCCACGTACTCCATGAGCGTGGTCTTGCCGTAGCCGGGCGGCGACACGAGCAGGAGCATGCCCATGAGGTCGGTGCGCTTCTTCTCGCCGACCGAGCCGATCTGCTTGGCGAGGTTCGCGCCCACCAGCGGCAGATACACCTTGTCGATGAGCCGATTGCGCACGAACGAGGTGAGGACGCGCGGCGTGAACTCGCCCATGCGGAGGCGCTTCTTCTCACGCTCCACGATCTGCGCCTTGAGCTGCCGGAACGCGCGAAAGCGCGCCGCGTGCTCGGTGACGAAGGGCACGAGGCGCCCCAGGAGCTCGTCGATCGCGAGCTGCATGGTGCGGTTCTGGATGCGGCCGTGCGAGCCGAGCAACCCATCGACCGTGGTCTCGACGGTGGCAGCGCTAGCCTCGCGCTCCACGCCGCGATCGGTGACGAGCATGACCGCGGCCTCGCGCACGAACGGGCGCGCGTGCTCGATCTTCTTGGTGGAGACGAACGCATCCATGTACGCGAGCGCCACCCCGAGCTGCTGGGAGACGTGCCCGTCGAGCGCCTTCAGCTCTTCCTCGAAGGCACGGCGGCTGCCGTTGTCGTCGAGGAACCTCGTGAGGCCGCGGCACAGGCTGTCGGCAGCGGCGCTCGCCACGAAGCGCGCGCGCTCGCTGACCAGCTCCTCCACCAGGTAGCGCGACGCCGCGGCGAGCGCGCCGCGATCGGCGGCGAGCCCCAGGTCCTTCGCGCGGGCCGCGATCGGCGCCTGGAGCTCCGCGGCGAGCGCGGCCTGCGCCGACGCGTGCGCGGTCTCGGCGCGGAGCCGCCCCAGGCTGCGCGAGCGCGCATGGAGCACCGTGCGCTCGTCCTCCGCGAGCGAGGCCCAGTAGAGCGCGGCGAGCGCGCGCGCATCGGGCGCGAAGCGCAGGAGGCCGGCCGAAGCGCGCAGCGCCACCGCCTTCTCGAGGATCTTCGCGGCGTCGGCGTCATGGATGCCGCGCTCGTAGCCCTCGTCGAGCCGGTCCTGCGCGTAGGCGCGCACCGTCTCCAGCAGCTTGCCGTCGCGCGAGGCGTTGGCGAGCGCCTCGATGGTGAGCCCCTGCTTGCCGTCCTCGGCATCGAAGAGCATGCATGCTGCAAGGAATTCGCCGCGGTAGACGGCGGCGTTCTCCGACACCAGCGACTGCTCCCAGAGGTCGCGTACGCCGGCGAGCCCCTCGTCCTCGACGGGCTCGAAGTAGTCGGTGCCGGTGAGGTGGAGCGTCATGTGATCGCCCCGCGGAATCAGCACCAGCTCGAGCGGCTGCGTCTGCACGCTGAAGCGGTGCTCCCCGAGCTTGATGACGTTCTCGCCGCCGTCGAACAGCTCCGTCTTGTCGCGCAGCGCGCGCAGCGCGTCCTGGCGCGCGGACTTGATGCGCGACTGCACCTCGTCGGCGCGCACCGTGTCGCCGAGCGCGTGCAGCTGACCGCCGAGCTCCCCGAGCTTGAGGACCATGGGGTCGGCCGCGAAATACGCGTTCAGCTCGTCGACGTTGGCGAAGGTCTTCGCGCGGCGCACCACGCCCTGGACGATGCGGTCCGCGGCGTTCATGAGGTTCTGCGCGCGGCGGTGGCGCTCGTCGAGGAGCTGCTGGCGGCGCGCGCCGACAGCGTCGACCACCTCCTCGCGCTTCTGGGTGAGGTCGCCGGTGAACTCGTCGAGCTCGCCGAACTTGCCCTCCAGCTCCTCGAGCGAGAGCAGCAGCTTCGAGAGCTGCTCGTCGCAGCGCTCCGGCGTGTCGCACAGCGCGAGCGCGCCCGTGACCGCCTGGCCGAAGAGCCGGAACTGCGCGCCGAACTCGGCCTTGCCCTCGCGGACCGAGAGCTCCTTCTTGCGACCCTGCCACACCGCGCGCGCGCGGTTCTGTTGCGAGAACGCCTCGGAGACGCCCTCGAGGATGCGCGTGCGGGCGGTGGCGTCATCGATCTTCAGGCCCCCCACCACCTCGGAGAGGAGCGTGAGGCCGGTCTGGACGACGTCGAGCTCCTCGCCGAAGGTCGCGAGCCCTGCGGCCTTGTCGACCTTCTCGACCGCGACCACGACGGCATCGAGGCGATCGACGAGCGGCTTGAACGCATCCTCGGCGAGGAAGAAGCCCACGCACGCCTTGCTCACGTCCTCGAAGTGGGTGGCGACCTCGCCCTCGAGCTTGGCCACGGCATGCACGTCGACGCCGCGCATCTCCTTCAGGGTGATGAGGTGGCCGCGCTGCTGGCGCATCGTGGTGAGGGCGCGCAGGTAGTCCTCGACGGCGTGCAGGTCGTCGGGGCGGACCTTGGTGAGGAGGTCCATCTGCGCGGCGGCGGCCTTCGCGAGCGCCTCGTCGGCGCGCTTCTCGATGGCCTCGACCTTGTCGAACTCGTCGAGGACGAGCCCTGCGGTCTTCTTCATCGCGCCCAGCGTGGAGAGGAGATCGCCCGCCTCGGCGTGCCCGAGCCAGTAGTGACCGTCGATGGTGCGCGCGACCGCGGCCACGAGGTCCTCGTAGGTGGTGCGGTTCGGACGGTCGGCGCTGGCGAGCTTGCGCAGCGAGAGGGCGTCGGAGATGCCGCGCACGAGATCGGCGTTGCCGACCTTGCCCAGGTAGCTGCCATCGCGCGGGGCGGCGGCGGCGTGCTCGACGGTGCTGAACGGCGTGCGCCAGATCTGCAGCGGGTGCACGCGCGTGGGCTCGGCGACGGCGCGGAAGATGGCCATCGTGCCGTCCGCGAAGAGGCTGTAGCCGTGGCAGCGAATGGGAGTGGTGACCTCCTTGCGGATCAGGTTGTAGGGGAGCAGGAGGTACTCGCCGTCGCCGCGGCGGTGGTAGACGTAGAGGACGTCCTCGCCGTTCGGCGACTTGAGCACGCGCTCGAACTCGAGGCCCTCGAGGTCGCGCGGCTCCTGCGAGAAGACCTTGTAGTCGCCGGTCTGGAGCTGGTAGCCGCCAGGAAAAACGATGCCGTGATCCTCGGGGAGCTCGTGGCACGAGAGGCCGATGGCGTCGATGCGCGCGACCTTGCGAGTGCGTGCATCATACACGAGATAGCGATAGTCTTGCTCGCGGAACGGCTTGATCTTGAGGAGGATCAGCTGCCCGACCTTCGCCCACGAGACGTCAGCGTCGTCGAGCGTCTGGTTCACGTCGTCGACGGGCTCGCGGTAGATCCCCTTGCCGTCCTTGGTGTTGTTCTCGACCTTGATGGTGAGATCGCCGCCGACGGTCTCGACGAACACGGTATCGAGGATGTTGATGTGGGGATGCGGGCCGCTGACCTGGTCTTCGCGCCGCGTCTGCGTCCACGTGAAGTCGTGCTGGGTCGGGGGGAGGATGTCCTCGTCGCCGCGCGCGTCCATGTACGTGAGGCGGCCGGTGGCATCGATGGCCCAGCGGAACACCTTCTGATCCGTGACGGCGGCGCCGACTTGCACGCTCGCCAGCAGTCGCGTGTCGGTCCGCTTGAAGCGGAGGAGGCGCGCGTCCTTCGAGTAGTACTTGAAGGTGTCGCGCAGCTCCTTGACGAACGCCTCGTCGGCGAGGAACGCGCCGGGGCCCTCGAACGGCACCTGCGCGAGGTCCCACTCCGCCTCGGCGCTGGAGCCGGGCTTCTTCTCGAACTTGTAGAAGGCGAAGACGTCGGAGGCGCCGGTCTCGGTCTTCAGGCCCATGAAGACCTGGAAGCCGAAGAGCATGTGGCCGGCGACGCTCACGAGATCACGCGCGATGCAGTTGTGCTCGGTGCGCACGCGCTCGTTCGCGAGCAGCGCGAGCTCCGCGCCACCGAACACCTTCTTGCGGCGCTCGTTGAGGGCCTCGGCCTTCGCCGACAGCTCGGCCGCCTGCTCCAGCAGCCGCCGCCGGATGACGTCGTAGCTCCCCCCCTCGAGCGTCGCCCCGTTCCCGTTCGCCTCCTTGGTAGGAGCCGGCGGCGGAGCGCCCTTCGGCGTCTCGTTCTGCTGGGTCATCGCGGGTGGTGCGCGGGGTTATTCGCCGGAGCCTTGGGCGCCGCGGAACGAGGCCAGGCGCGCTTGCGCCGCGGGGTCGTTCACCAGGAGCTTCTCGACCAGGCCCAGCACCGCGTCGTCGTCGGGCTTCATCGCCGATTGCACGAGGCCCTTCACGTTGTCGCTGGAGTCCATCACGCCGTCGATGGCGTGACCGACGCTCACGGCCTTCACGAAGCGATCGAAGAACGCGCCGTCGCCGCCGACGATGTTGAACTTCGCGTTGGTGAACGCATTGGCGAGGATCTGCGCCGAGGCGGCGGCCATGTCGCGCTTGGCGTGGATCGTCTCCAGCTCGATGGTGCGCTCCTTGTCGAGCCGGAGGCGGAACTCCTCGTGCTCGCGGCTCGCCTCGTCGAGCGCCTTCATGGAGACGGCCTTCTCGGCGATACCGGCCGCCTCGGCGACCAGCTTCTCACGCAGCGCTGACGCATCGGCGGTTCCGAGCTTCGCGACCGCCTCGGCGTCCGCGTTCTTGACGCGCGCCTTGGCGAGGCCCAGCTTCTCGTCGCCGGCCGCAGCCGACGACATCTTCTCGAGCGCGACGCGCGCCTCGACGAGCCCGAGCTTCTCGGTGGCGACCGCGTCCGCCTCCTTCACCCGCGCCCGCGCCAGCCCCTCGGCGGCCGCCTCGGCCGACGTGCCCTCGGCGAGGCGGATCTTCGCGCGGGCCAGCTTGTCCGCGGTGTCGAGCTCGGCGTCCGCGATGATCGTCTTCTTGCGGGCGTCGTGCTTGGCCGCCTCCTCGCCGGCTTCGGCGCCTTTCACGATCTTCACCATCGCGGTCTGCGCGTCGGCGTCGGCCTTGATCTTGACGGCCTCGCGCTCGCGGTTCGCCGCCTGGATGACGCGCACGTCCTTGATGTTCTCCTCCTCGACGGCCACGGTCTTGTCGACGGCGATGCGGGCGCGGACGACGTCCGCGATCTCCTTCTTCTGCTGCTCCACTTCCTTGTCGCGCGAGATGCCGACCAGGGAGACCTCGCGCTCGCGGCCGATGACCTCGAGCTGGCGCGCCTTCTCGACGCGCTCGGTCTCGACCGCGATCTCGCGCTCGCGGTTCTTCTGGGCCACCGCGACGCCGCGCAGCTTCGCCTCGTTCGCGACCAGCGACTCTTCCTCGTTCTTGTGGTGCACGAGGAGGGTCTTCTTCTGCTCGTCGGACGCGACGCGGGCGGCCTCGTTCTGCTCGCGCGACTGCGCGATCGAGATCTCCTTGGCCTTCTTCGCCTCGGCCTCCGCCTGACGCTGCTCGAACTTGAGGATGGCCTCGTTGGCGGTCAGGTTCTGGCTGCCCATCTCCATGCGCTCCTTCTGACGGAGCTCGTTGGTCATGACGTTGTTGGCGACCGTGATCTCGGTGATCTTCCGGATGCCGTCGGCATCCATGATGTTGTCCTTGTCGAGCGCCTCGAGCGGAGTCTGCTCGAGGTAGTCGATGGCCGCGTCGTCGAGGATGAAGCCGTTGAGGTCCTTGCCGATGACCTCGATGATCTTGTCCTTGAACTCGTCGCGCTTCGTGTAGAGCTGCTCGAAGTTGAAGTGCTTGCCGACGGTCTTCAGGGCCTCGGCGAACTTCGCGGTGAACAGCTCCTCGAGGGCCTTGGGGTCGCTGGCGCGGGCGCAGCCCAGCGACTGCGCGACCTTCAGCACGTCATCGCGCGTCTTGTTCACGCGCACGAAGAACGTGACGTTGATGTCGGCGCGGATGTTGTCGTTGCAGATGAGGCCTTCCTTGCCGCGGCGGTCGATGTCGATCGTCTTCACCGACAGGTCCATGACCTCGGCGCGGTTGATGATCGGGACGACGATGGCGCCCGTGAACGCGACGACCGGCTCGCTCCGCATCGTGTTCACGATGAGCGCCCGCCCTTGTTCCACCTGGCGATAGAAGCGCGCCACCATGGCGAGGAAGCCGAGGAGGAGGACGAAGCCAATCACCACGGCGACCACGATCGGAAGAAGCTGCTCGGTCATGAAACCCCTCTACCCTCGGTCCGAGGGGCTGGGAGGGTCGCACAGGGCGGTCGCGAATGGACCACCATTGTCGGGGTTGACCCCCC
>JAYTBL010001102.1:0-6070 GCA_043736975.1 Polyangiaceae bacterium | reverse complement strand
CTGCAGCGCGCTCCCCACCCCCCAGGGCTGGCATCGCCTCGGCTAGTCTCTCCCGGAATCCAACCTGCCCGGCGCGCATCGCCATCGGCGACCGGATTTCAGCTGGTGGCGGGGGCGATGGCGATGCCGATCTGGCGGCGGAGCTTTGCGTAGCGGTCGGAGACGACGAAGCTCATGAGGTCGTCCATCTTCTCGCCGAGGTGCGTCGGGTCCTCGAGCGCGAAGATCGCGTGCGCCGCCTTCAGATCGTTCGCGAGCAAGAGCCCCGCGCGCGCGCAGCTGCGGTCGACAGCGGTGGTCCAGCGCTGCAGGTTGGTACGGCCCCCCTCCTCGACGAAACGCAGGAAGTGACCGCGCAGCCGGTCGACGGCCGCCGGCTCGAGGATCGGCTCGATCGCGTTCGCGATCGGCACGACGAGCTGCTTCACCTGCGCGCTGAGCGGCAGGCCCGGGTTACCGATAGAGAGCGCCGCGAGGAAGATGTCCTCGAGGCCGCGCGCCTGCGGCACGAGCATCTTGACGAAGTGCTCCTCGCGGTAGCAGGCGAGGTGCCGCCCGGCGAGGAACGCGAGCTCGGCGGCGCTGCGCCCCGAGAGCGCGATCGCGCCGATGCGCGACGCCGGCGGAACGCCCGGCACCATCTCCACGAAGCCCGGGTAGTCCGGGTCGGCGTGGAGCGGTGGCGAGGCCATGCCGAGGATCTGCGCGGCCCAGTGGAAGCAGCGCACCGCCTGGATGGTGGTCTTCTCGGGATCCTGGCGCTTCGCGGGATCGAGCTTGAGGAGCTGCTTGTCCCGCCGCAGCGCCGACATGCGACCGATGAGGACCGCCGACACGACCACCGCGAAGATCTCGCCGATCAGCGGCTCCTCCTCGGGATGCGAGACCAGCCGGCGCCACGCCTCCTGCGTGACGGAGCCCGTGGGCCGGATGAGCGCCGCCTCGCGGTGCTGCTGGTAGACGCCCTGCTCCTCGGCATCGGCGACGCCGAGGTAGGCGAGCACCTGCGTCACGCACCACTGGCGATCGAGGTCGCCCGCCTTCTTGTAGAGGCGATAGAGCGCGTGGAGCGAGGCGTCGTCGCGCGGGTCGTGCCGGACGCGGCGCGCGAGCTCGGCGGGATCCTCGTCCGGGATGTCGCGGGGCGGTGAGATGAGCGCCGCGGCGTGCTCCGAGAAATCCACCTCGACGCTCACGTGCGAGCGCGCATCCTCGAGCTCCGTCTCGAGATCCTTGATGCGGGTCTCGAGGTGCTTGATGCGCCGCTCGAGCGCCATCGTCCGGTGATCGGTAGCCGGCTCGAGGGGCATGATGGTCGCCGGGGGCGGCGAATCATCCATCGAGAGGTCCTTGATGACGATCCGGTTGCGCGCCTCGTAGGCCGCCTGGAGCGCCTGCTCCAGGCGCCGGAGCCGCTCGCGGTCGAGACCGAGGTTGTCGGCCATCTTGTCGAGCTGGTTTCGCTCCTCCTGCGTGATGACCCCGTCGTCGATCACCTCCGCGTAGAGCTCCTCGTACATCGCCTCCAGCTTGCCGAGGCGCACCTCGCCGGTGACCTCGCCGCGCTCGAAACGTAGACTGTGCTCGAACGTCTGGTCGTTCATGGGTGCCCCTTCGGTGCCGTAGTCTCGCGCGGGTCGATGCTCCACACAAAGCTCCAAAATTCGATAGTCTGGGCCTGCCCGTGCCGGAGTCGATCGAGGAGCTCTACGCCAGATGGCAGAAGAACCCGGACGTCTTGCAGACGGTCGCCATGTGCGACGCGCTCCGCGGGACGAAGCGGGTGGACCTCGTCGAGATCGTGGGGAGCCACGCCGCGCGCCAGCTCGACGTTCACGCGCTGACCGCCGCCGCGCGCATGTACACCGACACCGGTCGGCTGGACGACGCGCAGCAGGTCCTCATCGCCGCAGGCCGCCTCGCGCCTCGCGACGGCGACGTCTACCGTCTGCTCGGCGAGGTGCTGCTGCGCCGCGGTGACGCCGAGCGCGCCGAGAAGGTGCTCGAGCGCGCGCTGCAGTTCGGCGTGAAGGACGGCTCCGCCGAGCCGTGGCTCGCTCGCGCGCGGGAGCTGGTGATCACCCAGCATTCCTCGGGCATGATGGCGGTGGCCGAGGAGATCGGCAGGGTCGCGAACCAGCTCCGCGGCGCCGCCGGCGCAGGACCGGGGCCGCGTTCCGACGCCTCGGACGACGACATCGACACCCAGATCCGCGCGAACGACGAGGTGAAGGCGGCGCTCGCGGCGCGGGCCCCGCCGCCTGCCGCCGGGCGTCCGGCGCTGCCTGCCGCGAACGGTCCGCCGCGCGCCCCCCCGCCCGCCGCCGGCGCGCCCCCGGATTTCTTCGGCAACGCGTTCGACCTTCCTTCGTTCGACGCGAACGACCCGTTCGGGGTTGCCGCGCCGCAGACCGCGAACGTCGCGCTGCCCCCGCCGTCGCGCGGCGCGGCGGCGAGGGGACTCGGCACGCAGCCGTTCGCCTCGCAAGGCGCGCCGAGCCCGCCGCCGAAATCGGCCGCGCCGCCGGTCTCCGCGAGCGCGCCGCCGAAGCCGCTGCCCCCGCCCGAGCTCCCGGTGAACCCGTTCCTCGTCCCCGCGAAGCCGCCCACCCCGGTCGGCGCGAACGGGCAGGCCATGCCGGAGGCGCGCGACGTGCTCGAGGCGCTGCAGATCTCGGGCATCTTCGAGCCCGAGGGCTCGGTGCGCCCGCAGGTCTTCAACTGGGACCGCCCGGAGCGAGGCAAGCGGCGCGTCGGCAGCTACGCCTCGCTGATCGCGCTGGCGCTCCTCATCGTGGGCGGCGCGAGCGGCGCCTACTGGTACGTGAACGACAAGCGCGCGAAGGCGCACGTCGAGGCGGAGGGCCTCCTCGCCCAGGTCGATCAGAACCTCCGCGCCAGCGACGCCAAGCTGCTCGAGCCCAGCGAGCAGACCATCGCGAAGGCGTTCGACCTCGAGTCGCGCTCGCCCCACGCCGCGCTGACGTGGCTGCACGAGCGCGCGATGGTGGGCCTGCTCAAGGGCGGAGAGAACGTCGCGTTCGAGGACGCCACGGTGCGCGCCAAGGAGGTCCAGGTCGAGGAGAAGCGCCTGGCGTTCACCTACGTCGCGTCGTTCCTCTTCCAGGGCGACACCGCCGGCGCGGCGAGCGCCATCGCCAAGTGGGACGGCAAGGCAGACGACGACGCGTGGTACCAGCTGGTCGCCGGCGCCACCTTCGAGCGGGCGGGCGACGCCCGGGCGATGGATCGCTACGCCGCCGCGGTCAAGCTCGAGCCCGATCTCGTCGTGGCGCAGATGCTCCTCGCGCGTGCCACCGCGGTCGACGGCGATCCGCACCGCGCCGCCGAGCTCGCGAAGGAGTTCCGTGCAAAGTACCCGGGTCGCCTCGAGGGCGCGACGCTGGTGGCGCTCGCCTGGGCGCGCGACGCGATGCGCGGCGAGCCGCCGCCCGAGGCGAAGGAGATCGCGGACAAGGGCGATCTGCTGCCCACGCCCCTGAAGGCCGTGAGCCCCGCGGTGCGCGCGCTGCTCGCCATCGAGCAGCACAAGAACGACGAGGCGAAGGCCGCGCTCACCAAGGGCCTCTCCGTCGCCGATACGCCAGGCATCGCCGCGTGGCTGGGCAGCATCGCCCTCGCCACCGGTGACGAGCAGCTCGCGCGCAAGGCCGCGCTCACGGCGGTCTCGTACTCCGCGGTGTACCCGCCGGCGCGCATGCTGGCGGCGCGCGTGGCCCTGCTCGGCAACCGCCTCGATGAGGCGCTGAAGGCCACCGAGGAGCTGCCCGCGACCTCGCCCGACGTCGCGATCGTCGCCGCCGCCGTGGCCTACGAGAAGCTCGACGGTGAGCGCATGCGCGCGGCACTGGACGGCCTGGCGGAGGACGCGAAGAAGCTGCCGTTCCTCGTCCCGCTCGTGCGCGGCCAGCAGCTCCTCGCCGGCAACCCGCAGGCGCTGGGAGGCGAGAAGGCGCTCGACCTCGCTGACGACGAGACGCCGTGGGCCGATCTCGTGGCGATGGACTTTGCGCTCGACACCGGCGACGTCGACCTCGCGCACAAGATCGCGGCGACGTGGAAGACCGAGCCCAAGGCGAGCCGCGCGATACGGCTCGCCCGGCTCGCGCGCTGGGACGGCAAGAACGACGACGCCGACCGCTTGAGCCGCCTCGCGCTCGAGGGCGGCACAGTCACCGTGCGGGCGCTCGCGGAGCGCGTGTTCGTTCTCGTCGCGATGAACAAGGGCTCCGAGGTCAGCGCGCTGCTCAAGGCGCATCCCAACGTCGGCGGCCCGCTCGTCAAGTGGCTACGCGCGTACGCGGTGGCGTCGAACGGAAAGCTCGAGGAGGCGCGCGCCATCCTCTCCACCGAGGATCCGCCCCCCGCGCTCGCTCCCCTGCCCGCGCGCCTCATCGCCGCCGCCGCCTTCGGCGCGGTCAAGGATACGCGCAAGGGCGGCGATTACGTGAAGGCGCTCGTGAACGGATTCCCCAATCCGGACGTGGTCGTCGCCGCCGAGAAGGTGGGTGCCGGCAAGGTCGTGCGGACGACCCGCCGGTAGAAATCCAGCCTCGCACGAAGGTGATTTCCGCGGCGTCTCGCTGTTGCGCGGCGGCTTCGGGATGCTACCTCATCTCACATGAAGCTACTCGTTGCGGGGATGGGCGTGTTGGTTTCGGTCGCGATGATGACGGGCTGCGGCCCGGGTCTGTCGCACCGCCAGGCAAACGCACCGATGACGCCGGACTCGAGCGACGTGCTCGCGAACATGAACGCCGAGCTCTCGCAGACCATCGTCGGTACGACGACCACCACCAGCGCCGAGTCGCTGCCGATGCCGGAGTCCCGCATGGCGGTGGCTGCGGTGCGCGAGCCGGTCGTCGCGGCGGCTCCCACGTGGGGCGCCAGGGGCGAAGCGATCGGGGAGCCGGAGCCCGCGGGTCTCGCCGCCGCGTCGACGGCGAGCGCCTCCGCGAAGAACGCCGACTTCGACATGCACCCCTACGACAAGCCGGACCTCGGCTCGTTCGACCAGCATCCCTACGACTGAGCCAGGTCGCGCCTCCGTGCCGTGGCTGTCCCTGGGTGCACAGAGTGGCACAGCTCGCTGCAGGGTTACCGCTGATCTGAAGCCGCCTTCTCGGGGCCCACGTGGGCATACTCGTTGCGACGAGCCAGCGCATGCGTCGCCCCTCCGAGTCCCGCCTCCGCCGCGCTCGACGGCGCGACCGGGGTACGGCGCGCCGCGCGAGCTCCTCGCGCGCATCCGAAAGGCGGCGCGTGACGCGGAGGGCGCTGCGCCGTCGCTGCTCGCGATCGCGCTCGAGAACGCGCGCGAGGGCTGCGTGCGCGGACCTACGGCGCGCTCGTCGCGCAGCTGCAGAAGCACCGCGCCGCCGACGACGACGTGCGCGAGGTGATGGTCGCGATCGCCGACGAGGAGACCGATCACGTAGCGCTCTCGTGGGACATCGCCGCGTGGATCGAGACGCAGGTCGGGGACACGGAGCGCGCGCTGCTGGTCGCCGAGCGCCGGACCGCCTTCGCGATGCTCGCGAGCGAGCTGGCATGTGCATCCTCGCCCGACGTGCAACACGTCGCCGGCGTTCCTGCCGCGCGCGAGGCCCTGCGCATGCTCGAGGGCCTCGGACCGATGATGCTCGCCGCCTGATCGACCAGCGGACTCGACGCTTCAGGCCTCGGCAGCGACCGGCGTGCCGGCGACCGAGGCCGCGCGTGCTTGGAGCGTCCCGTCCGCGAGCGCAGCCTTCGTGAGGTCGACACCGCCGATGAGAACGCCGCGCACGAAGACCTGCGGGAACGTCGGCCAGCCGCTCCACTGCTTGATGGCGAGGCGCTGCTTCCACTCCGAGAAGTAGCTGCCGAACTCGAGGTACTCGAACTCGAGCCCCGCAGCCTGGAGGGCGTTGCGCACGTCCTTCACGTGCGGGTTCTGCGCCATGCCGACCACCACGATCGGGTGATCTTCGACGGCGCTCGCGACCTTGGCCACCACGTCGGCGTGGGTTCTGAGCTTCTCCGCGGCAGCAGGAGAGATGCGGGTGGG
>JAYTBL010001101.1:0-2379 GCA_043736975.1 Polyangiaceae bacterium | reverse complement strand
CGCGTCGCGCTTTGGCCACCCCTTGCCCGACGACCGGCAAGCTAGAGATCGTACTTGCGGAGCAACCGATAGACGTAGGAGCGATCGATCTGGGCGGCGGCCGCGATCTTCAGGGTGTCGCGAGCGTACCTGGCGAGGAGGTAGCTGATGTACTGGCGCTCACCGTCGTCTCCCCACGCGTCGCGGAACTCCCGGAAGGGGAGATCGAAGGAGGCGTGCGGGGCCACGTCCGCCGGCGCCGCGGCCGGGGGAGGCGCGGGCGGGGGAGCGGTCGCGCGCCCGCCCCCGTCGAGGCTCTGCATGGCGCGCTCGAGACCGAGCGCCAGCGCGCGCTCGACGAAGTTGCGGAGCTCCCGGACGTTGCCTGCCCACGGGTGCAGCTGGAGCCGACTCGACTCGGCGGCGGGGAGGGTGAGCGAGCCACCGCTCCGCGCCGCGAAGTGGGCGATGAGCAGCGGGATGTCACGGGGCCGCTCGCGGAGCGAGGGCAGGGTCGCGGGCAGCACCGAGAGCCTGAAATACAGGTCTTCGCGGAAGAGCCCCTGCGCGACCATCGACAGGAGATCGCGGTGGGTGGCGCTCACGAAGCGCACGTCGATGGCCCGGTGCTCCACCTCGCCGACGCGGCGAACCGTCTTCGACTCCATGACGCGGAGCAGCTTCGGCTGGAGCGCCAGCGGGACCTCGCCGATCTCGTCGAGGAAGACGGTTCCTCCGTGCGCGGCCTCGAAGGCGCCCGCGCGCTGCCCCACCGCGCCGGTGAAGGCGCCGCGCGCGTGCCCGAAGAGCTCGGCGTCGAGCACGCTCTCGGCCAGCGCCGCGCAATCGACGACCACGAACGGTCCCGCGCTCCGCGGCGACGCGTCGTGGATGGCGCGGGCCACCAGCTCCTTGCCCGTCCCCGTCTCCCCCTGGACGAGGGCGGCGGCGTCGGACCTCGCGACCAGCGCGAGTAGCGCGAAGAGCTCGCGCATCCGCGGGCTGTCGCCGAGGAGCGGACCGAACGTCGAGGTCGGCCAGACCTCGACCGGGGCTGAGTCTGCCGGCCCGTAGACCACGCGCATCGACGTGGTGCCGACGCGCAAGGTGCCGCCGTCCGGGATGAGACCGCCTGTGACGCGAACGTCGTCGATCCACGTCCCGTTCCGGCTCTGCAGGTCGCGCACCCAGAGGCCGTCCTCGCGCGGATCGAGCTCGGCGTGGACCCGCGAGACGGTCGAGTCGCGGACGATGACGCCGGAGCTCGAGGCGGCCCCCAGCACCGCGCGGTCGTTCACGGTCGCCGTCTTCTCGACGCCCTGTTCCGTCCAGACGAGCTGCGGTCGGGTCTTGAAGCGGACGTGGCGGAGCGCGGCGCTGAGCTCGGTATCCTGGCTGCGCGTTTCGGACATGCCGCTCGAGCATACCAGCCCGTGGTGCCGGGCGATGGGCGCCCCCGACCATGACACGGTCGATCGACGACAGATCCTCGCTGCGCACCCCTGGCATGCCGGGTGCTCGACGAGCCACCCGGCGATGTGGGTCAGGCTCCGCGCGGTATCGGCGTCCGTGACACCACCGCAGACGTTCTCTGGATCGACACCGCCGTAGCGCGCGCAATCGGTGTCCGCCTTGCACGTGCCCTTGGCCGTCGCGACCGCTGCGCGGTAGCGGGCGAAGATCTCGCTGCAGGGGGGGGCGCTCCCACGTGACCGTCGCGGGCGTGACCGTCGCGGGCGCGCCCGCAGCCGCAGGTTGCGGGGCCGCGGCGGGCGGGTCGCAGCCGACCGCGAAGAAGACGCAAGCGATGGAGCAGCGACCGAGCCTCATGGTGCAACTGCAGCGCCGGACGAGCGACGGAGAGAACATCGCGACGCCAATGCGGCCGCTCCGCGATGTACCTTCGACCCGCATGCGAATCGCGCTCGTCGTCCTCTCGACATCGGCGGCCAGGAGCGGCTCGTCCTCCGGATGGCGCAGGGCTTCGAGGAGCGCGGGCACGAGGTGCACGTCGTCAGCCTGACGCATCGTCGAGCTCGACAAGCGCGTGCCCCGCCTCACCATCATCCTCGCGAAGTCGGTGGAGGGCGCGCGTGTGCGCCGCGACGAGACGGAGATCGGGCTGGCCTCGCTGAGCCTGGCGCTGCCCGTCGAGCCCGGCGATCACGTCGTCGAGGTGAGCGCGCCGTGGCACGAGACCACCCGCAAAGCAATCACGCTCCGGGAGGGCCAGAGCGTCACGGTCGTCGCGAGGTCGGAGCGCCGCTCGCCCGGGATCCGTCGAAGGCGCCCGAGCGCAGCTCGGGGTCGGGCAAGCCGCTTCCCTTTCTCGCCGTGGGCCTCACCAGCGTGGTGGTGGGCGGCGCATCCTTCGGGGCGAGCGTGCTGTTCGGGCTCGTC
>JAYTBL010001100.1:0-6071 GCA_043736975.1 Polyangiaceae bacterium | reverse complement strand
TAGGCGCGCATGGGGCGGGCGAGGATGACGCTGCCGGCATCGATCACCAGCTCGGGCTGCTCGCGATCGAGATCGCCCAGCAGGGCCTCGAGCGAGCCCGGGACCACCCGCGCGCGCTCGGTCGCCGGCGAGGCGTCGAAGAACCACGGGACGAAGCCGGTGACGTAGGTCTCGAACACGTAGCGGCCCGCGGCCTTGCGGTGCGAGTACTCGTGGAGCCAGGGCGAGAATCCCCACACGAACACCGAGGACCCGGGCGCGGTGGTGACCTCGATGTAGCGCGCGACGCGCTTCACCATCGGCCCGTGCGTGACCTGGCCGTCGACCTTCTCGAAGGCGTACGCTTGCAGTCCTCCCGCCACCGCGGTTCCAGCCACCAGGATGGCGGTCGCGATGCGCAGCACGTCGGCGCGGCGAAAGCGCGTGCGCACGCGGCGCGCGATCCACGCCGCCAGAGCGAGCGCCACGAACGGCAGCGCCGGCAGGTAGTAGTGCGGGAAGAATCGGTACATCGAGGAGGCCGCGACGGTCGCGACCAGCGCGTGCGCTCCCAGGTAGCGCTCCGCGCCGAAGCCGCGCAGCAGCGCATGCCGCGAGCGTTCGCGCAGCGCCGCCCGCGTGCGCTGCAGCGCATACGCGAAGCTCGCGCCCAGCAGCGTGACGGCTACGAATACGAAAGAGGTCATGCGCTTCACGTGGTCCGCGAGCGGCTCGAGCGTGGTGTGCGAGAACAGCGCGTCCGCCGGGCGGAGGTGCACGCGGACGTTGTAGGTGAAGCAGTAGTAGACGAGCCCGCCCAGCGTGCCCGACAGCGCCGCATGGACCGCGAACCCCGCCAGCACGATCGCGATGCCCCCGAGCAGCGCCGCGAGCGATCCCCAGGGGGCGGTCAGCGGGCGCATCCGCCGGGCCCGCGCGAAGAGCAGCAGCACCACCGGCACCGGCTGGAAGAGAGCTGACTGCTTGATGGCGATGGCCGCGCCGAACAGGACCCCCGCGAGGAAGAGGAGCTGGCGCTCGCGCCTCGCGCCACCCGCCAGCCACGCCACCACCGCGCCGCCCACGAGCAGCGGCGCTTGCATGGTCTCGCCGTGGAGCGCGAGCCCGTCGATCGGCGGCAGGCCCGCCACCAGGATGTACGCCATGAGCGCGGCCGCGAGGCTGCCCACGCGGTGCGAGACGAGGCGCGTCCCGGCCCAGGCCACGATCAGCACCTGCGCGAGGACGATCGCCAGCGTGCACAGGCGCAGCGCGACGACGTTGTCCCAGCCCCCGATGCGCGCAATGGCCGCGTAGGCGTAGTACATGAGCGGGCCGCGCTGGCTGATCGCGCCCTCGTAGAGCTTGTGGCCGTCGAGGATGCGCCCGGCGAGCGCGGCCGCGTAGGCCTCGTCGACGTTCGCGAACGTGCGGTAGCCGATGAGCGTCGCGTGCGCGGCCACCAGCGAAGCGGCCGCGCCCAGGAGCACCACGAAGCGCAGCCTTCGATCGGCGGGGCCCTCTCGCGCGTCCGGCATCCCGCGAGACCCTTAGCCGAGCGCGGTCGCGAAGGACAGGGGGTGCGATCGCGGAACGGGCCGAGCCGGCAAGCGGGCGTGACCGCTCCTGCCATCCGTGGTACCTCGCAGACCGATGCCCGCTCCGGATTCGCCGAAGACGAGCGAGCGTCTGACGTGGCTCGTGCTCGCGGCGTTGTCATGGGAGTTCTCGCAGCTGGCCGAGACGCGCGGGGTAAGCTCGGCCGAGCCGATGGCGGTGCTGATGATCGTCCTGGGGGCGGCGGTCGGGCTCGCGGCGCTGGTCATCGCGCTCTCCGATCGCGCAGGCACCTGGCTGCGCTCGCCGCGGATCCTCGGGCTGTTCGCGTTCTTCGTGACCGTGTACGTCGTGGTCGACGTCCTCGCGCGTTCGCACGTCATCTACCGGTTCACGACCGACGCCGATGTCTTCACCGACTATGGCGCGCGCCTCCTGCTCGCGGGCAAGAATCCATACGATACGTCGCTGTACGGCGCGATGGTCGCACACCGCGTGCCCATCGAGCTGCAGACGCCGCTCGCGGATGGCGGGTTCTCCGATCGCCTCGCGTACCCGAGCCTCTCGTTCCTGCTGCTGGTGCCGTTCGTGGCGCTCGGCATCCCCACCACGCTCTTCTACGGCCTCGCGCTGTGCGGGTGCCTGTTCATCCTCTTTCGCCGCGCGCCGGTCGAGCTGCGGCCGCTCGTGCTGCTGCCGTTCTTCGTCGACACGACCTACCTCGCGTACTCCTTCGGCGGCCTGACCGACGCGACCTGGGCGCTCATGTTGTGCCTGGTCGTCGTGGCGTGGAAGCGGCCGCTGACCGCGGCGATGCTCGTCGGCCTGGCGTGCAGCTACAAGCAGCATGCGTGGCTCCTGGTACCGTTCATCCTGGTGCGCGTGGCGAAGGAGACGACACCGGACCAACGCTGGCGGGCGGTGGCGAGGTTCGCCGGCGTGGTGGGCGCGACGTTCCTCGTGACGCAGCTGCCGTTCTTCCTCTGGAACCCGCGCGCCTGGATGACCGGCGTGCTCGAACCGCTCGTGGCGAAGATGGTGCCGCTGGGCGAGGGGCCGTCGGCGTTCCTCCCGCAAAGTGGTGTCGCGATCCCGAAGGTCGCCTTCGCGCTCGCGTTCTGGAGCGCCTACGTCGCGCTGCTGGTCGTGTCGGCGAGCTGGTCGGCGGGCTACCTGCTCATGTGGATCGGGCCGAGCCTGGCGTTCGTCCTGAACTACCGCAGCTTCACCAGCTACTGGATCTACAACGTGTTGCCGCTCGCGCTCGAGCTGTGCCGCGCGTCCCTGCCGCCTGGCACGTTCCACTGGCCGTACCGCGTGCGCGGCAAGACGGTGGCGGCGATCGGTGGCGCGCTGGTCGCCGTCGCCATCGTGGTCTTCACGGCGCAGGCGCGCGAGGCGAATTCGCGCGTCGACATCGAGGTCCTCACGCCGGTGCGGACGTGGGGAACGAACGTCCAGCGCATCGATCTCCAGATCACGAACCGCAGCTCGCGTGACTTCGCGCCCCGCTTCTGGGCGCAGGGCCTGAGCTTCCAGCCGCTGTCCTGGCGGATCGACGCGGGCCCGCGGGTGCTCGCGCCGGGGGCCACGTCCCGCTACTCGGTGTCGGCGATCCAGAACATCTCCGAGTTCGAACTCGCGCGCGGCGGCAACCTGACCGTGACCGATCTGGGCTCGTCGTTCCGGAAGATGATCCGCTTCGAGCCCGACGCCGCTGCCTTCTCGCCAGAGGAGATCCCGAACGCGAGCTTTCGCGCGTGGGACGTGAGCATCGCGGCGCCGACCTACTGGAAGCTGGTGCAGGACCGCAGCCCCGGCGCCTACCTGATGCCGGTGAGCGACTCCACGCATGCCGCGCTCACGCTGCACCTCGATGGGGACGCCGCGAGCACCGGCCGCAAGTCCTTCCTCTACTGTCCGGCGCTGCCCTCCTGCTACGCGATGGCCGGCGCCATAGGCCGCTTCACCGCCGGCGACGTCCTGCCCGGTGACGAGCACCTCGTCGCCGCGATGACGGAGCTCGCTGGGCGCCCCGAGCCCTTCACGATCTGGGCGAAGACGCCGCCCGCCGCGAACCGAGCGCCGGAGTGGGAAGAGCGCTACGGCATCTCGCTGACCTTCAACCACCAGCCGGCCTTCGTCGCGCTGGGCGGCGAGCCAGGCCGCGGCCGGCTGCGCGACGGCACGCCCTACGAGGTGGTCCCGGGACCGCGCGGCGAGTGGGCGCGCTACACGGTCGACCTCGGCGCGGTCCAGAAGGCCTACGCGCAGAACGTCTACCCGCAGGCGCGCACGCCGCTCATCCGCTTTCCGCTGCTCGACATCCCGGTCGTCCAGGTCTTCCTCTCCCTCACCTATGCAGCGCGCGGTGACGCGGCGCGGAGCGCGGAGTTCGGGATCATCGAGGACTCGCTGCGCGGCCGTGACTCGGTGGCGCGCGTCTACCGCGGGATCGCCGAGCATCCCGGCCAGGTCGACGCGTGGCGCGCCTCCTACGAGGCGGACCTCGGAAATCTCGCCCGCGCCAGCGAGCACATCGAGCGTGCGCGCCAGCTCGAGAGTCACCCGCAGCTCGAGATGCAGGCGGCGCACCTGGCGCTGGCGACGGGCCGCCTCGAGGACGCCAAGGCGAGCTTCACGCGCGCCCTGGCCTACGACTCGATGCAGGCCAACATCGGCCTCGGGTGGATACACGTCGCGCAGCACGAGCTCCCCGAGGCCCGCGCCGGTTTTCAGAGCGCGCTCCGCGCCTACGAGGAGGCCGTGCGCCTGAAGCAAGCGGGGGGCGCGGCCGAGGTGAACGCGCTGGCGGCTTCGGTGGGCCTCGCGACCGTGCAGGCGGCCGAGGGTGACTGCGCGGGCGCCCGCGAGACCCTGACGCGGCTCTCTCCGCAGGAGCGTGATCTCCGCGAGCAGGATATCCTCGAGCTGAGGACATGCCGCGACAAGCGGTGACCGCGGCTGCCTCGGCGTTCGACCGCGTCCGCGATGCCTTCCTGATCGCCGTCGCGCTGGCGTTCGGCGCGGTCACCCTCTCGTATCCGTTCGGCCGCGACCAGTCGCTCTTTGCCTACGTCGGCCGCGAATGGTTCCTGCGCGGGAGGATGCCATACCGCGACGTCATCGAGCACAAGCCGCCGCTCATCTACTTCGTGCACGGCGTGCTGGCCACGCTGTTCGGCACGAGGATGTGGCCAAGCCGCCTGCTCGAGATCGGCGTGGTGGTGCTGGTCGCCAAGCTCGCCACGCTCGCCGCGGCGAAGCGCGGCGAACGTCCGCGCGCCGGGACCTTCGCCGCCACGCTCGTCCTGCTGATGACGTTCCACTTCGGGTGGCTCACGTTCTGGGACACAGGCAACACCGAGATCTGGATCGTGCTCTTCGTGGTGGGGGCGTTCGCGGCGCTGCGGAGCATCGAGGACCCCGCGCGCGCCGCGTACGCGTGCGGGATGGCGATCGGCTTCGCGTTCGTGGCGAAGCCTCCGGCCGCTTGGTTCTTTCCAGTGATCTTTCTCGTGGCGGCCGGGCGCTACCAGGGCTGGAGAACGCGGTTCGTCGCGCTCGCGCGCATGGGCGCAGCCGCGGCGGTGCTGCCCGCGATCGTGGCCGCGTACTTCGGCGCCAAGGGCGATCTCTGGTTCCTGTTCGACGTAGTGGTGCGCGCCAGCGGCCACGTGGCAACGCGGGAGCGCACCGTCGACACGCTCGGCGACGTGCTGCGCGCGACGTGGACGACGCTCTCCTGGTACGGGCCGTACGCGGCCCTCCTGCCAGCGCTGGCGGTGGGCGTCGGGTGGGCGTTTGCGTCGGGGCGGCGGGCGCTGGCGCTACGCTACGGGTTGATCGTGCTGCTCGTCATCGCCGGCTATGGCGCCATGGCCATGCAGCTGCGCTTCTTCCTCTACCACTACGGGGTGCTCGCGGTGGCGGCCGCGCTGGCCTTCGCGCTCGTCGCTGAGGATCTCCAGGAGCGCGCCCGCCCGCGGCTGCGACGTTGGGTACCCGCGCTCCTCGCGGCGATGGCGCTTCTCTTCCTGGTCGTGGGCGGCCGCGGACCCCGCATCTTCGCGCAACGTGCCGCCGCCGCGATCGCCTTCGCGCGCGGCACGATGACGGGCGCCGAGCTCGACGCGAGCTTCAACATCCCCGGATACTTCGCGAACAGCGACAGCCATCGCGTCGCTGCCTGGCTCCGGGCTCACTCGGAGCCGACCGACAACATCGTGGTGCGCGGGTACGAGCCGCAGATCTACGCGCTGGCCGACCGGTTCTTCGACGGTCGCTTCTTCTGGACGACGTTCCTCACTCATCCCGCGCGCGCATATCGGCGGGAGGCCTGGCTCGCGCAGGATCTGCACGACCTCGTCGACCATCCGCCGCGCTACGCCGTAGCGTTCGAGGAAGGGCCGGGCGTCATCGATACCGCGCGCTGGTTCGAGAGCCACGGGTACGCGCGCGAGGTGAGCTACGGGCCGTTCGTCATCCTCGCCCACGCGGGACGGCAGGATCTGCCGGGCGAGTGTGCGTCCGCG
>JAYTBL010001099.1:0-6084 GCA_043736975.1 Polyangiaceae bacterium | reverse complement strand
AGCCCTCGCCGCGGTCGCGGAACGCGTGGTGTGTGCCGCCCGCGAGGTGGCCCGCGGCCCCGTGCTCCGCCGCCCACGCCAGCGCGCCGAGCGTCCCGCCCACGCTGCGCATCGCGCGTACCACCAGCGACTCCGACCAAGGGAAGCCGAGCCGCCGCACCGCCGCGAGCTCGAGCGTGCCCTCGCGCACCGCCCGCACATACGCGGGATCGTGCACCAGGATCAGATCCTCGTGGCACGCCATCGCGCCCAGCATGAGCGCGTCCGTACCGAACGACCCCTCGAGCGCGGCCTTGATTCGGTCGTACTTGCCGAGCGGGAACTTGTGCCCGGTGGGCAGCATCAGCGAGTGAATGTTCTCGGTGTAGACGAGCCGCATGATGCCCCGCGCTGATCTAGCGCGGGTCGCAGCGCGGATCGAAGATCGACAGCGAAATGTCGTCCCCTGGAGCGTCGGCGAGGACGAGGTAGCCGATGCCGCTCGAGGAGGTGAGGGCCACGCGATCGATCGCGAAGTTGCCGCTCGGGGTATCGGTGGCCTTGGTCTGCGCGCGGCGCTTCGCGAAGCCGTCGAAGGGATCGCGCGCGAGCACGCGCACGTCGGTCACGCTGCGCTGCGCGGGCGTGGTGCCGAACGCCGCGGCGGTGAGCACGGTGCGCTTGTCGATCCAGGTGGCAAGCGCGGGCAGGCGCACGTACTCGAGCGCGCACTGGTGGCAGGCGCCGCCCGCGGCCTGCGGGTTCACGTAGCTCGCGTGATCGAGCAGCTGGTTCACGTCGGTGGTGGTGGCGATAGAGTTCGGGAACACCCACTGGAGCCGCTCGCTCGAGTTGCAGTTGCAGTTGGTCGGCGCGGGCGGCATCGGTGGCGGGTCGGCCGACACCGGCCCGCTCATCAGCACCACGCCGTCCGGGCCCTGCGTGAAGCGCGTGGGCCCGATGGGCAGGAACGGCGCCTGGAGCTGGCCGTCCGGCTTCAGCGCGGCGTTCGCGGTGCCCGCCTCGTCGATGAGGTTGAAGACCGCGCCGGGGCGATACACGACCAGCCGCGCGCCGCTCGCCGCCACCAGGGTCGTGCCCGCCGGCGCGACTGCGGTCCGGTACATCGTGAGGCTGCCCATCGACGTGGGGACGCTCGCGTCGAAGTTGCCGGCATCGGCCGCGTTGGCGACCCCGAGGCTCGCATCGCCCGCGAGCGGTCCGCCGATCCGTGCGGCGGGGAAGCCCTGCGCGGGATCGTTGAAGGTGACGAAGAGCTCGCCGTTCGGTCCCGGGAAGCCCTGCGCCGTGGGGAACGGATAGCGCACCAGGGTGGTGCGCGCGCGCAGCGCGGTGATCGTGGGATCGCTCGGGATGTCGATGGAGACGATGGGCAGCACGTAGGGCGGCGTCTGCCCCTGCACCGCGCCCAGCACCCAGATGCGCCGCCCGCTCGCGACCAGCTGCTGCGGCTTCGTCCCGAAGTCGGTGATGGGGATCTGCTCGCTGGCCTTCGCGGTGAGGTTCCCGGTGCGCAGCGCGATCACGCTGTCGCGCGTGCCCACCAGCAGGAACGGAAACGCCGCGGCCACGCAGCTCTCCGGGCTCGGCCCGCAGCCCGAGGTGACGCCCGGCAGGTCGTAGGTCGTGGTCTGGAAGCCGTAGGCCTGCGGCTCCGAGCACGCGAAGGTCCGAGCGTCGCACGTACCCATCGCGCACGAGCGATCCTTCGCCTCGCACAGCGCGTAGGTGCACGCGCCGAGGACGGCGTCGCAGTGGGGCGTGTAGCAGCCGTTGGGCGCGATGCAGTCCTGATCGCGCGTGCATGCCTGGAACGTCTGCTCGCCGCTGGCGTCGCTGCCCGCGTCCTCGGGCGCTGCGCGCAGGCCCTGATCCTCGATGCCGAAGACCAGGTTGCAGCCGAAGAGCGCGAGCGTCAGCACGCCCGCGACCGCCAGCGCACGCCGAGCGTAGCGCGCGCTAGCCATCAGAAGCGACCGCTGGCGAACGCGGGCCCGGCCGCGACGTTCTCGGGGGCGCCCACGATCCACAGGTAGACGCCCGCGCCTGCCGAGAGCAGACCGAGCCCGATGAGCGCAGTCGCGATGTTGCCCTGCGCGACGGCCCCGCGCTGGATGTCGTGCCCGGTCTCGTCGCAGCCGGCGTCGTCGCAGCGGGAGCGCGAATCGTCGTATCGAGACTTCGCGGCGAACGCGAGGCCGAGGCCGGCGCCGAGCGCGAGCGCGCTGAGGCCGCCGAGCCCGAGCGCCCCCATGCGCCGCGCGGTCAGGCCCGTGGTTTCCTTCGCCGCGCCGGCCTTCTCGTTGGCGGTGAGCGGCGGGACGATCATCGTCACCACACCGCCTTCGCCCTTCACCACGATCGCGCCTCGCCACGCGCCGTGGCCGGGCGCGCTGGCGGTGATGGTGTAGTCCGAGGGGTCGACGGGTGTCGGGCGGTCGAGGTCGGATTTCGTCAGCACCACCCCGTTGCGCTTCACCTCGAGGCCCGGCGCCTCGGGTGCGGTGAGCCGCACGATCAGCTTCGTGGCGCGCGGCTCGACGGCGGCGTAGCGCTCCTTGGCGAAGATGGCGCGCTTCGTCTCCCCCGCCGCCGACGCGATCGCCTCCGCCTGCGAGTAGGCATCGAGCGCGCTCTTGAGCCGCCCCGCTTGCTCCCAGCAGTAGGCGAGGTTCAGGAGCGTGCCGACGGCGGGCGCGAGCTCCTCGCTCTTCGCGAGCTTCGCGCAGGCCTCGGTGTAGCGGCCCTTCTCGAGGAGATCGCGCCCCTCGGAGAAGAGCGCGTCGGCCTGTGCTTGCGGCGGGGTCGTCTGCGCGAGCGCGTCGGGGGCCGCGGCGATCGCGCCCAGAGCGAGCGCGAAGGCGAACGAGGAGCGTGCGGCTCGTCTCGCGGTGGCCGTGCGCGTCATCGCAGCCGATGGTATCGCGCTCAGTCGTGCTTGGGGCGGCGGATCCAGCCGTCGATCTGCGCGCGCGCCTTGGCAGTCTGCGACGGGTCGCCGCTGGTGCCCTCGAAGCCCACCAGATAGACGTGGTTGTCGTACCAGCCGGTCACCAGCGCGTGCTTCCCGTCGGGATAGATGGTGAGGCCGCTGCCGTGGTCCATGCCCGGCACCGGGAACACGCGGGCCGTCCAGTCCTCGGTGTCGACCACGGTGACGCTGTTGGTCTCCTTGCCGTAGTCGGCCGACCAGATCCAGCGTCCGTCCCGGGAGACCTCGATGGTCTTGGGTGAGCTGCCGACGTGCAGCTGATGCACGACCTTCTCGGTGGTGAGGTCGACGGCGTGCAGCATCGAGTCGTGGTAGCAGCTCACGAGCAGCAGCTTCTCGTCGACGGTGAGGGTGAGATGCCGCGGGATGGGGCACGCGCCGAAGCGATGGCGCTCCGAGAAGTCGGCGCCCTTGAAGACGTCGATCGACTCGCCATTGAAGTTCGCGACGTAGAGCGTGCCGCTCTTCGTCATCACCATGCCGCGCGGGTTCTTGCCGGCGGGCAAGGTGCGGATCACCTTCGCGCTGGCGATGTCGATCTGGGTGACCGAGTCGCCCGACCAGTTCGCGGCGAACAGCGACTTCGCGTCCGGGGAGAGCACGAGGATCTTCGGGTGCGTGCCGGTGGGGATCTCCTTGGAGACTCGCTTGGTCTTCACGTCGACGAACTGCACGCTGTTACGGATGAAGTTCGACGCGAAGATGGTGGTGCCGTCCGCGGAGAGCACGCTCTCCACGACGTTGCCCGGCAGATCGATGGTGTCGAGGTGCGCGAGCGACTGCGCGTCGACGATCTCGATGTTGTGGCCATTCGACTGGCCGAAGTTCGTGACGTAGGCGCGCTTGGTATCGGGCGAGAGGCTCACGCCCTTCGGCATCGAGCCGGTCGCCGCCACCGCCTGCACCTCGAGCCGCGGCGGCTGCGCGTGGGCGGGCGCCGCGAGCGCAGCGCCGAAGAGGGCAGCCGCGAGCGGCAGGAGACGCAGGAGCTTCACGGCGGAGGAGCGATCGCGGCCGGAGCCGCCGGCGGCCGGAGGCTCGCGTCGAGCACGTCCGGGATGGTCCGGTAGCGGCGGTAGAACTGCGTGACCTTCACGACGTAGTCCTTGGTCTGCGCGTAGGGCGGGATCCCGCCGTACTGCACGACCGCGCCCTCGCCCGCGTTGTAGCCAGCGACCGTGAGATCGAGATCGCCGTTGAACATGTTCGCGAGCACCCGCAGATAACGCACGCCGCCGAAGATGTTTTCCCGCGGATCGTTGATGTCCTTCACCTGCATGCGATCCGCCGTCTCCGGCATGAGCTGCATGAGGCCGCGCGCACCGGCGTAGCTCACGGCGCGCGGGTCGTAGTCGCTCTCGACCTTGATGACGGCGCGCACCAGCGGTTCGGGGATCTGGTAGAGGAGCGCGGCCGCGCGGATGTGCTCGTCGTACCGCGTGTAGCGCGCGGGATCGCGGTCCTGCGGGGCATAGGGGGTGACGCCAGGACGGACCGCGGTGCTACCGCCGCCCGCCGCGCTCGGCGGCGGCGCCGCCTTGATGTAGACCTTCGCCGCGGGGTTGCCGGTGGGGCGGTTCGTGAAGTGCACCACGCCGTCGGCGTCCTGCCACTGGTAGATGTCCGCGGACGCGGTGAGCGGCAGCGCCAGGAGGCCGGCGACGATCGCAAGTTTCCACGAGCACGAGCACCAGAAGGACATCGTCACCGATGAATGCTGCCGGATCTGCAGGGTCCTTGCAACTTACGACCACCTGGTCCCACCCTCATTCCTGCGCTCAGACCAGCCGGAGCTCTTTTCTCCGCTGCCCGCGGACGAAGAGAATCACGACGATCACGACCAGCGCCCCGAAGCCGATGCCCACACCCATCTCGATCTTCGTCGCCAGCGCGTCGCGCGCGGCGGCATCGACGAGGCAAGCCGCCGGCGTATCCGACGCCCAGAGCGTGAGCGGCGTGCAGTGCCGGCGGCGCAGCGAGAGCCAGTCCATCAGCGCCGCGATGGTGATGTGCAGCAGGAAGCCCTGGTAGATGCTCTTCGTCTTCATCGAGAGCGAGCCGAGCGCGATGCCCGCCACGATCGCCCCCACCGCCTCCAGATACGGCTTGCCGAAGTGGATCATGCAGTAGGGCACGGCCATCGCGAAGATCGCGCCCGAGCCGAAGCTCTTGCGCAGCGCGCCCAGCCAGAAGCCGCGGAAGAACATCTCGAGCGCGAAGAACTGCGCGAAGTACATCGCCTCCCAGACCAGGAAGTCGAACCAGCTGCGCGTCGCGTTCTTGTAGAACGGGTAGTAGTTCGCGAAGTCGGGCGCGCTGCTCACGACGAACATCGCCGGCACCACCACCACGAAGAAGAGCCCGTAGATCCAGACGTGATCGAGGAACCCCTTGGTGCGCAGCCCGAGGTCGAGGATCGAGTCCTTGCGGAAGAAGATCTTCCACAGGAGGAGGGGGAGGAGATAGCCGCCGATACGCGTCCCGGCCCACCAGGCGAAGCCCAGGAGCTCGTCGTACTTCGCGAGCGTCGTCGCCTTGGTGATGAACCGCTTCGCGACCACCGGGTAGAGGTTCAGCTCGAAGAAGGTCCGCCCTCCGTAGTACTCCTGCATCGTCAGGATCAACGCGCACATGACGAGCGCGACCAGCGGCCGGAGATCGCTCTTGCCCTTCGCCAGCAGCGCCGAGCGCTCGCGAAGCGCATTCTCGTCGAGCTCGAGCCAGGTCTTGCGGAACACCAGCCAGATCGCCGTGACGACGACCAGCAGGCTGGGGACGGGGATCAAGGGCTTCGCCGACTCGACGAACGCTGCGAACCCGGCCAGGTCCTTGGGGGGGCTGACCGGCGTGTAGGGGCGCAGGCTGTCGAGCAGGGAGAGGAGCACCGTCGTCAGCGCTGATTCGCGCGGGCTGCTGCTGCCGCGGCGCGCTCGAGGCGCGCGAGCGAGATCTCGCGGCCGAGCACGAAGAGCACCTGGTAGAGGCCCGGGCTCGCGGTGCGACCGGTGAGCGCAACGCGCACCGGCTGGCCGATGGCCTTCATCTCCAGCCCGCTCTCGGCGAGCCACGCGTTGACGCTCGCCTCCAGCGCC
>JAYTBL010001098.1:0-6096 GCA_043736975.1 Polyangiaceae bacterium | reverse complement strand
GGACTTCGTCCCCCTCATCGGCTTCGCCGACGAGCCTCCCCAACTCGCCTTCGGCGACCCGTGCTCACGCACGGACCAGACGTGAATCGCCGCCTTCGGCGACCGTCGTGGTTCCGCCACGGAGTGGCGGAGGGGCGGAGCCCCTCCAGGGTAAAAGCTAAATGGCCGGCCTCGAATCGTGGCCGGTCATTTAGCTCGCGGCGAAGGTGACCGCGACGCGCAGGCCGCCACCGACCGTGCCCTCCGCGCTCTCGCAAGACGGGGCGTCGGAGAGCTCGAGGCGCGCGCCGATGCATGCGGCGAGCTCCGCGGCCATGAAGATGGGAAGCCCGCTCGGACGCCCGTACTGCCCCGCGTGGGCCTCGAGCGCGAGGAAGGCGCGGCGGCCCGAGGCCGGGAGCGGCGAGCCGGCGTCGTCGACGACCAGGCGCGCGCCCGACGGATCCTCGGAGACCGAGATCTCGACGATTCCGCCGTTAGGCGAGGCCGCGACCGCATGGGCGACGAGCTCACGGGCGAGCGCGGCGATCGCCTTCTGGCCGCCGCGCACGTAGAGCCGGAGCCCCGCATTCGACGCCCTCACCATGACCTTGACCCCGCTGCGCTCGCCGAAGCCGTTGCCGTCGCGCGCGGCGCCCTTCGCGATCTCCGCGAGGTCGATCTCGATCGCCAGCTCCTGCGAAGGCAGGCCGCCGATGCTGCGCAGGCTCGCCACGAGCTCCTTGGTATGGCTGAGGCGGCGCCGGAGGGTGTCGAGCTGCTCGTCAGTCACGTCGTGGCGGCGGAGCGCGACGAGATCGCGCGTGAGCGGGCCGAGGGAGGCCTCGAGCTCCGAGGCTACGCCGGCGCAGACCTTCGTTATGGTGGCGAAGCGATCGGCGGCGGGCGCGCCGGGCGCGGGCGGCACCGACGAGATGGTCGCGACCTCCTCGCCGCGCTCGAAGACCGCGGCGAGCTCGCGGGCGTAGACCTCACCCTGCGCGCGCGCCTCGTCGAGCTCCTTGCGGAGGGACTCGCGCTCGCTGCGATCGCTCGAGACCTCGGCGGGGAGCGCGAGCGTCTCGTTGCCGCCCTCGAGATCGTGACGGCCGCCGTAGCGCACCGCCATGCGGCTCAGCCACGCGCGCTCGGTGCTCGCGGTGGGCGACATCTCGGGGCCGAGCGTGGTGGAGATGCGGACGTCGTCGCCGTCGCGCCGGACCGTGACCGACGAGCCCTCACCCGTGCCGTGGCCGATGAGCACCTGGATCATGCGGCGGAAGTCGGCCTCGTCGCCATAGACCTCGGTGCCGCTACCGGGCTCGATCGAGACGCGCGCCTCGGGCGCGACCTCGACGATGAGCGACGCGAGGTCGATCCGGCCACGGCGCGGCGCCGCGGCGAGCTGCGAGCTGCTCTGCCTCTGGTTGAGGTTCGAGAGCATCTTCATCACGTCGTCGAGCGCGTCGAGCGAGGCGTCGACGTGATGCGCGACCGAGGGCTGCTCGGCCTCCTTGATCACGATGTCGAGCGGCGGCGGGGCCTGCGTGCGCAGGACCTGGACGCCGACGCGCAGGCGCTCGGCAGCGTTCTGCGCCTCTTGCGTGAGCAGCCAGCTCAGCTCCTGGCGGGTGAGGCGTCCCTTCGACATGCGACAGGCAGGATAGGAGAGATCTTCGCGTTCGTCAGCCCCGCGTTCGCGTGGGCGCGGCGCGCGAGGTGCCTGCGGCGACCCACCCGCGCTCGGGGCCGAGCGCGAGCCACGTGAGCGAGAGCTTCTGGGTCCCTGCGGTGACGCTGGTGGCGTCCTTCTCGGACCACGTCGCCGGTGCGGGGAGGGTGATGGTCTTCTGGCCCTTGAGGGCCTTGGCGCCCGCGGCATCGTAGCGTAGCGCGGCGATGCCGACTCCGCTGAACAGCGATACCTGGCCGCTGGGGATGAACGAGGCGATGACGGCCCGCACCTGGGGCGCGAGCTCGACCGCGCGCGCCGCGACCTCCCGGACCTCGTCGAGCGTGGCGCAGACGACGGCGAGCGGGTTGGTCCCCGCGGTCGTCCCCTTGCCGTTCACGAGGAGGGCCGCCCCTTCGACGACGTCGAGGGTCTGCGGCGTCTTCCACGGCGTGGGCGGGGTCGCGGTGAGGGACGCGGCCTTCTTGCCGGCGTCGAGGGCGCCCTTGCGATCGCGAACGACGAGCACGTCGTCGGTGGGGAGCGCGCGCGGGATGGTGACGCGAACCGGGCGCTTGAAGCTGCGCGGATCGCCCATCTCGCCGGTGGCGACGGCGTAGGCGAGGGTCTCGGCGGAGGCGATGGCGACGTTCTTCGGCATCGTCGCGCTGGGCTCGAGGTCGTGCGTTCGGGCGCTGAGGCCGGCGGGGGCCGGCGGGTAGAGCTCGCCCGACATCACGCGCGCGTCCGGCTCGATGAGCCGGGCGCCGGTGGCGATGAGATCGGTGAGCGCGCCGCTCGCGGCGAGCACCTCGAGCATCTGCCGCGAGGGGATCGCGAGGAGGAACTCGACGCGCGCGGGCACGCGCTTCGACTTGAGGAGCGCCGCGGCCGCGAAGAGATCGCGGAGCGTGCAGCCGGTGTCGCCGCCGAGGAGGACCTGCGAGACGGGCTTGCCGTTGAGGTCGCGGACCGAGCGGACTGCGCCGGTCTCGTCCATGTAGAGAGGGTCGACGGCGCCGAGGTCGACGTTGAGCACCTCGTCGCACGGTGCGCCTGCGTCGGGCACGAGCGCGCGGTGCGCCTTGGAGCGGCGCTGATCGCGGAGGAACACCTCGGTGCGCTCGTCGCTGACGAAGAGCGCGCCGGCGGCACCGAGCTGCGGCGCGAGACCGGCGAGCACCGCGCGCTCCGAGACCGAGAGGAGGCGGGCGGACGGACCGGCGAACTCGATCACGACCGGCGCCTCGTGCGCCACCTCGATGCGCGAGACCGCCTCGCCGAGGCCGCGACGAACGAGCTCGAGCGCGACGTCACGGGCGCAGACGAACGGACGCGTGCGCCCCGAGAGGAGCACCTGCACGCTGCGCGGCGGGCGGAGATGGATCGAGCCCTGCGCGAGCGCCATGCCGAGGAGGCCGGGCGAGACGACGAGCGTCAGCATGCCGATGCCGCCGACGCTCGCGAGGCGCGGATCGTCGGTGACGCACAGGCGCGCGGGGCTGGCGAAGCGCTCGAGGTGCACGGGCGCGGGGAAGCCGACGCCGGGGCGACCGATGACGATGCCGTGCGCGAGCACGTCGGCTGCCGCCGCTTGCATCTCGTCGCTGTAGCTCTTCGATGCGGTGCCGGTGACCGCGTGGGCGTCGTAGATGATCGCCACCTCGGCGGTCGTTTTCTTCAGCCCGGCTTCTCGTGCCTCGGCTACGGCGCGCAGGGGCGCCCTCGTGAGAACGATCTGGTCGACCTTGGCCGTGATCACATCCCCCGAAAGGGTCGGGTCGGCACATCGCCCGGCCAGAATCTTCTGGGCCATCGTGCGGGGCGGATCCCCTGCTCGTGCGCGCATTATGGCGCGACCTTAAACGTTCGTACCCAAAAGGGTCAAGGGGGGGATCTACGAACGATTTCAGTTCGGGACGGCAGCGTTGTTGACGCATCGTTCGCAAGGCCTTTAAGGTTGCTTCCATGTTCAAAGAGGCGCTCCGGGAACTGGTCGAGGGGACCGAGGGCGGCCTTGCGGGGCTGTTGATGGACTCGAGCGGCATCGCCCTCGAGAGCTACGCGAAGGACGATTCGCCCTTCGACATCAACACGATCGGCATCGAGTTCAGCGTCGTGATCGGCTCGATCAAGCGGGCTTCCGAGATGCTGGAGGCCGGCGCGGCCAACGAGATCGCGGTCGGGACCGACCGGCTGGTGACCATCATCAGGACCCTCGGGGACACCTATTTCCTGGCCCTGGCCATGAAGCCGGACGGAAACTTCGGAAAAGGCCGGTATTTGATGCGTACCGCGGCCCCGAAGATCATGGCTGAGCTCTGAAGGCGCCTCCCAGGGCGCTCAGGACCCGGATTCTGGTCCTCTCCGGGCCGAATCTGCAGCTCCTCGGCACTCGCGAGCCCGAGATCTACGGAAAAGACACGCTGGCGGACGTCCACAAACGCCTGAAGGCCCGCGCCGCGGAGCTGGGGGCCTCGGTGACCGCGTTCCAGTCCAACCACGAGGGAGACCTCCTCGATCGCATCGGCAGGGCCGGGGGCGCCTTCGACGGAATGCTGATCAACGCCGGCGCCCTCACCCACACCTCCCTGGCGCTCTACGACGCGCTGAAGGCAGTCCCCGTCCCCTGCATCGAGGTCCACATCTCGAACCCGGAGGCGCGCGAGGCCTACCGCCGCGAGTCGAGGATGGCGGCGGCGTGCGTGGGCAAGGTGAGCGGATTCGGCGTCGACAGCTACCTCCTCGCGCTCGAAGGGCTCCTTCGCTGGCTCGCCAGACGCGCCTAGCTCACCGCGTAAGGCAATTCGCGGCGGAAGGATCTTGGGCTTCCGGCGCGACCCGACTACCTTCCGCGGCCGTCATGACGACCGTCGATGTCGACAAGTTGCGCGCTCTTCTCGAGGTCCTGAACGAGCAGAACGTGGCGGAGTTCGAGCACGAGTCCGAGGGCACGCGCCTTCGCATCGTGCGCACGCACGCGCCGCCCGCGGGCGCGTTCGCCTACTCGGCGGGAGCTCCCCTGTCCGTCGGAGGTCCGCAGCAGGCGGGAGGCGGGACTGCCGCTCCTCCTGCAGCCGCGCCGGAGCCGACCGACGTGGTCGACGTCACCAGCCCGTTCGTCGGGACGTTCTATCGCGCGCCGACCCCCGACACTCCGTCGTTCGTCGAGGTCGGAGCGGTGGTGCGGCCCGGGCAAACGCTCTGCATCGTCGAGGCGATGAAGCTGATGAACGAAATCGAGGCCGAGGTCTCGGGCACGGTCGTCGAGGTGTTCGCTCAGAACGGTAAGTCCGTCGAGTTCGGGCAGAAGCTCTTTCGCATCAAGAAGGCATGAGCACGGTCCCCCCGCCCAGTTCGCCGCGCGGCCCCGTGAGCGTCGGGCCGCGGTCTCTGCCCCGTCCGCTCAAGCAGCCGTTCAAGAAGATCCTCATCGCAAACCGCGGCGAGATCGCGCTGCGCATCATCCGCGCGTGCCGGGAGCTCGGGATCGCGACCGTCGCAGTGCACTCCGAGGCCGACACCCGCGCGCTGCACGTGCGCTTCGCCGACGAGGCGGTCTGCATCGGGCCCGCGCCCGCCGCCCGGAGCTACCTTCACATCCCCGCGATCATCAGCGCCGCCGAGATCACCGGCGCCGACGCGATCCATCCCGGCTACGGCTTTCTGTCCGAGGATCCCGAGTTCGCCGAGGTCTGCGGCAAGTGCAAGCTGGTGTGGATCGGCCCGCCGCCGTCGGCGATGCGCCTCATGGGCGACAAGATCAGCGCCCGCGCCGCGATGAGCGCCGCCGGGGTGCCGATCCTCCCCGGCTCGGGGACGATCAACAGCGAGGACGAGCTGCGCGACAACGCCGCGCGCATCGGCCTGCCGATCATCCTGAAGGCGGCGGCCGGCGGCGGTGGCCGCGGCATGAAGATCATCCACGACGCCGGCCGGCTGGTGAACGACTGGAACACCGGCAAGGCCGAGGCGCTCGCCGCGTTCGGCAACCCCGACATGTACATGGAGCGGTACTGCGAGCGGCCGCGCCACATCGAGATCCAGGTGGTGGCCGACAAGCACGGCAATTACCGCCATCTCGGCGAGCGCGAGTGCTCGATCCAGCGGCGTCACCAGAAGGTCATCGAGGAAGCGCCGTCGCCGTTCGTGTCGCCCGCAATGCGGCGCAAGATGGGCGAGCAGGCGGTCGCGCTGGCACAGGCGGTGGGCTATTATTCGGCCGGGACGGTCGAGCTGATCGTGGCGGGGAATGATCCGACGGGGGACGCCTTCTACTTCCTCGAGATGAACACGCGGCTGCAAGTCGAGCATCCGGTGACCGAAGAGATCACCGGCGTCGATCTGGTCGAATGGCAGTTGAGGGTTGCTAGCGGGGAGCCGTTGCCGAAACGGCAGGATGAGTTGTGCATTAATGGCTGGGCGATGGAAGCGCGGTTGTATGC
>JAYTBL010001097.1:0-2392 GCA_043736975.1 Polyangiaceae bacterium | reverse complement strand
ATGCCGACAGCGTCTCCGATGTGAAGATCTACGTGACCATCGCGGTCGCGCGAAACGAGGCCCGCCGCGTCCATCCCGACACGGTGATGCGCGTCGTGAACAAGGGCCTCCTCGGCGACAAGATGGTCTCGCTCGACGGCGGCGATCCGCGCAAGGAAGCCGCGGGCGACGGTACCTTCATCGCGAGCGAGGAGGACCCGAGCGACATGGGGAAGGCCATCGAGAAGCTTACCAGCGTCGCAAAGAAGGCCGACGAGACGATGGACGCGGTGAAGCGGACCAGCGAGTCGTTCGCCGACCCGCAGATGGCGGAGGACGTGAAAGGCAGCGTGAAATCGCTGCGCGCGATCCTCGACGGCGTCGCGAACAACAAGGACGGCGCGGCTCACAAGGCGATCTTCGACCCCGAGGAGGCGCGCCGCATCGACCGCATCCTGGCGAACCTCGACGCCACCACTGCGAACCTCGCCGCCGTCTCGGGCGACGCCCGCGACGTCACGGCGCGCGCGAAGTCCGGGCCCGGCCTCGTCCACACGCTCGTCTACGACGACCAGCTGGGCGCGAGCACGACCGGCACGATGGTGGAGCTGAACAAGAGCCTGGCCGCGCTGCGCACGAGCAATGGCCTCGGCCACGCCATCATCTACGGCGACGACTCCACGCAGCACGTGCTCGGTAACGTGAGCGCAATGAGCGACGACCTGCGCGAGATCGTGGCGAACATGAAGGCGGGCCGCGGCACGCTGGGCGCGCTGCTGGTCGATCCGAGCGTTTACGAGGACATCAAGGTCCTGGTCGGCAACGTGGAGCGCAACCAGGTCCTGCGCGCGCTCGTCCGCTACTCGATCAAGCAGAACGAATCCCGCCCCCACGCCGACGTGAAGGAGCCGCCGCAGCCCCTCATCGTGCCTCCTCCCTCGCCGCAGCCGGGCGCGACCCGCTGATCGTCAGAGCTCGCGGGCGACGCGGATCGCGATCTCGCGCACCGTCAGCGGCGCGGAGCCCTCGGCCTTGTTGTTTGCGAGGACGAAGCCCTCCGAGCAGTCGGCCTCGGCGGCGGCGCGCAGGATGTTCAGCACGTCGTCGCGCATGTCGGCCTGCGGCGCGACCAGGCGGTCGAACGGCGCATACTCGGCCTTCTTCTCCGCGTAGCGCATGAACGGCGGCAGCATCAGGCGCACCACCGTGAACGGTGACGTGATCTTGCCGTGGCTCGCCAGCTGCGCGCGCAGGCTCGGCATGGCCGTCCAGTAAGTGAACACGTGAGCGGACCGATGCGCGCGCAGCACGTCGTGCCAGCGCGGCGTGAGCAGCTCCTGGTTGCGCAGCTCGAACGCCCACGAAAAATCGGTGGGCAACGCGGTGAGGAAGGCATCGACGCGCCGCGCGAGCTCGACGGCCTGGAACGTACCGCGGGGCATCGGCGTGAGCTCGAAGACGAACGGACCGAAGTGCTCCTCGAAGCCGCGGTAGGGCTCGAGCACCTCTTCGATGAAGCGCGAGGCGTCGAGGAAGTGCGGGTTGCGCTGCCCCGCCCGTGCGCCGTAGCGCGCGTGGCCGGGGAAGACCGCGGTCGTGATCTCGTCCCACACCTTCGAGACCACGCGGAACGCCGGCAGGGAAGGGGCCAGCGCCTTCGCCTCGTCGAGCTGCGTGGCATACGAGGCGACGTCTGCCGTGCGGAGCGGCCCATAGTAGGAGCGATCGACGGACACCGTGCGCAGCAGCGGCTGCTGCGCGTAGGCGCGTAGGCCGGCGCGGGCGAGCTCGTCGTCCGTGTGCTGTCCCTCGTAGACGAGGCCTCGCCAGCCGGGGAACGACCAGCTGCTGGTGCCGAAGCGCACCCACGAGGGTATGCGCGTCGCAAGCTCACGGTCCGCCTCGGTGATGCGGGGCAAGACCTCCGCGCCGGCGACGGATACGCTCGCGAAGAGCGGCAGCTGTTCGCGCCGCCCTCTGCTCACGGAGCGTTGTCGCGCGGGAGCCGCCCGCCCGCGGGCGACGGGTTCTCCCACCATTTGTCGGTCGCGCCTTGGCGCATGACCGTGAGCCGCATGAAGTCGATCTCGAGGAGCGCCACCGCGCCGCGCGCCGCGGGTCCGCCGTCGAGGCTGAAGAAGTCGGCGCCGACCCCGAGCTGGAGGCCCCAGGGCAGGCCGCCGAGCAGCATCGCGTGCAGCGGGAAGTGACCGTAGTTCGTGGCGAGGCTCCAGCTGCGCCAGCCGGGTCCGGCGTCGAGCGCGAGGCCCCACTGCCCACGCGCGAAGCCGCCGGTGGCGAAGCGCGCCGAGAGGTCGACGTCGGTGCCCAGCGACAGGTACGTGGTCGTGCGGAGCAGGCCGCCGACCACCCAGGTGCCGAGCGGCGTGGTGCCGACGCCCGCCGAGAACGA
>JAYTBL010001096.1:0-6108 GCA_043736975.1 Polyangiaceae bacterium | reverse complement strand
GAGGGCGGCGAGGGAACGCTCACCGGCGCGTACGTGGTGCATCTGCACGACGCGACGCGGCGCCACTACGATCTCCGCCTCGAGGTCGGCGGCGTGCTGGCGAGCTTCGCGGTGCCGCGCTGGCCGAGCCTCGATCCCGACACCAAGGCCCTCGCGGTGAAGACCGAGGACCACCCCATCGAGTACCTCGACTTCGAGGACGTGATCCCCGCGAAGCAGTACGGCGCGGGCGCGATGATCGCGTGGGACCGCGGCAGCGTGGAGTACCTTGAGGGGCCGGCCGAGGAGGAGATCGCGAGCGGCAAGATCCACGTCGCGCTGCGCGGCATGAAGCTGCGCGGCCGCTACGCGCTGGTGAAGCTGGCGAAGAGCGTGAAGGGCGACGAGTGGCTGCTCTTCAAGAAGGCCGACGAGCACGCCAGCACCGAGCGCGATCTCCTCGCCGAGCTCCCGCGGTCGGTGTTCTCCGGGCTCACCGTCGAGGAGCTCGATCGCGCGGCCGAGGTCGGGGCCGCGCACGTGGCGCGCGCGTTCGAGCGCGGCGCGACCAGGCTCGGGAAGGCCGCGGCGCAGGCGCTGGTGGCGCCCGCGCGATCGCCGCTGGTCGCGCCGGTCGTCGGCGAGCGCGCAGCCTGCGCCGGCAAGGGCTGGGTCTACGACGCGGAGCTCGAGGGCGTGCGCGTGCTGGCGACGCGCGAGGGCGAGGCGGTCGCGCTGCACCTGTTCGACGGCGCCGGGCCGCCGCAGGCCGTCGAGGCCTTCTATCCCGAGGTGGTGCGGGCGCTCCGCGCGCTGCCGCTCGCGCGGGTCGCGTTCGACGGGACGCTGGTCGCGTTCGATGCGAGCGGCCATCCCAGCCTTCGCTTGCTGGCGCAGCGCGCGACGCGGATCGCGAAGAACGACCTGCACCGCGCGACCACGAGCACGCCGGTGGTGCTGGTGGTGAGCGACGTGCTCGCGCTGGGCGAGGCCGATCTGCGCGCGCTGCCGCTCTCGGTGCGGCGCGCGCAGCTCGCCGAGCTGCTGCCGCAGATCGGCTTCCTGCGCGCGGCGCCGCCGCTCGAGGGGCCGCTCGCGACCATCCTCGCCTTCTGCGCGGGGCACGACGTCCCCGGCGTCATCGCGAAGAAGAAGACCGCGCCCTACGCCCTCGACCCGAAGAAGACGGAGTGGCGCCAGGTCGCGAGCGGCAGCGCGGCGCGCTCCCGGGCGACCGTCGATCATCGCGCCGGCGACGCCGAGGCGGCGCTGCGGCGCGTGAACGTGACGAACCGCGCCAAGCTGTTCTGGCCCGCCGAGGGCTACACCAAGGGCGATCTCTGTGACTACTACGCCGCGGTCGCCGAGGTGATTCTCCCCTACCTCGTCGATCGGCCGGTGATCCTCGTGCGCTATCCCGACGGCATCGTGGGCAAGAACTTCTTCCAGTGGAACGTGCCGCCCGGCATGCCAGGGTGGGTGCGCACGCTGGCGATGAAGGACGAGAGCGGCGATCCCAAGCGCGGCTTCCTCATCGACGACGCGTCCACGCTGCTCTACGTCGCGAACCTGGCGTGCATCCCGCTGCACATCCTCGGGGCGCGCGTGCCCACGCTGGCGCAGGCCGACTTCTTCACGATCGACTTCGACGTGAAGCAGTCGGAGCTGAAGCACGCGGTCACGCTCGCCAAGCGCCTGCGCGAGCACCTCGACACGCTCGGGCTCGCGAGCTTCCCCAAGACCTCGGGGCAGTCCGGGATGCACGTGCTGGTGCCGCTGGGTGAGGGTCAGAGCTTCGAGACCGCGCGAGCCCTGGCGGAGCTGCTCGGCAAGCTGCTGGTCGACGAGCTTCCGGCGATCGCGACGATGGACCGCGTGGTGTCGCGGCGGGGCGCGCGCGTGTACGTCGACACGGGGCAGACGGGCCAGACGCGCGCCATCGTCTCGCCCTACTCGGTGCGCGCGGTCCCGGGCGCGACGGTCTCGACGCCGCTGCACTGGGACGAGGTCGACGCCTCGCTCGAGCCGCGCCGTTTCACGCTGAAGACGGTGCCGGAGCGCCTGGCGCAGCTCGGCGACCCGATGAAGCCGCTCCTCTCGACGAAGGTGGACGTGCCGCGCGCGGTGGAGCGCCTCGGCGCGCTGGTTACTCGCCTGGCTTGACGCGCCAGCTCGGCCGCGTGATGGAGCGGCCGCCGTGGCAGCCAGCTATTTCGACGTCGATGGAACGCTGATCCGGACGAACCTCGTCCATCCGACGCTCTGGTACCTCATGCACCAGCGCACGCCGATGCGCAGCTTGCAGAAGCTCGCGCGCGCCGCGCTGAAGGCGCCGCAGATGGTCTGGGCGGAGATGCAGGACCGGCGCATGTTCAACGAGGTCCTCTTCTCGCAGTACGAGGGGATCTCCAACGATCGCCTGATGATCCTCGCGGACGACGCGTTCAACGACATCATGAAGAAGGCGCTCTACCCGCACGCCAAGGATCTCGTGTCGCGCTCGCGTGACGAGGGGCACGACGTGGTGCTGGTCTCGGGCGCCCTGGATTTCTTGATGACGCGCCTCGCCGATCACCTCGGCGCCACCCACGTCATCGCCAACCGCCTCGAGATCAAGGACGGCTACGCCACGGGGCGTCTCCTGCGGCCGGTGGTCGCCGGCCCCGAGAAGGCGCGCCTCATCCGCGATCACGCGCGCGAGCACGGCCACGATCTCGACGAGTGCTTCGCCTACTCCGACAGCTACTCCGACGTGCCGATGCTGAGCGTCGTCGGCCACCCGGCGGCCGTGAACCCCGACTCGAAGCTGGCGCGCCTCGCGCGCACCTACGGCTGGCCGGTCCTCACGCTCGAGAAGGCGAGCTGATGCGCGCGGCGCGCTTCCGGGCGCTCGGCCTGGAGTAGCGAAGCGCGCTACGCACCGTCCGCGGTTCGCCGCACGCCCCGCTGGCGCGGTCCGCGGGCCCCGTGGTACGAGCGCCTCGTCCCATGGCACATCCGCTCGTCGTCACGCTGGATCGGAAGAGCGCTCCCCGCACCATCTTCAGCGGCGATCGCCTCGTCGAGGTCGATATGCCGCCGGGCACGCGCGTCATCTACCCGAAGCCGCCCATCGCGCCGCTGAAGGACGTGGAGGCGGCGATCCGCTACGCGCTGAACCACCCCCACAACTCCGAGCCGCTGCACGCCAAGCTGCGCCCGGGGATGAAGGTGGTCATCGCCATCGACGACATCTCCGTGCCGCTGCCGTCGATGCGCCGGCCCGACGCGCGCGAGCGCGTGCTCACGATCGTGCTGCAGCTGCTCGCCGATCACGGCGTCGACGACGTGACGATGATCATGGCGCTGGGCATCCATCGCCGCATGACGGGCGAGGAGATCAAGCACGTCGTCGGTGATCGCATCTACAACGCGTACTACCCGAAGCGCCTCTACAACCACGACGGCGAGGACGCGAAGAACATGGTCGAGGTCGGCACCACCGACCACGGCGAGCTCCTCGAGCTCAATCGCGCGGCGGTGGAGAGCGATCTCCTCATCTACGTGAGCCTCAACCTCGTGCCGATGTCGGGCGGGCACAAGTCGATCGTGTGCGGGCTCTCCAGCTACCGCAGCCTCAGCTCGCACCACAACCCCGCGACCATGCGGAAGTGCCACTCGTACATGGATCCCTCGCCCGAGGTCTCGGCGCTCGCCGCCAGCATCGAGCGCATGGGCAAGCTCGCGAACTCGAAGCTCAACGTGTTCACCATCGAGACCACGGTGAACAATCGCATGTTCGACAAGCCGCTCGAGTTCTTGCACAAGAACGAGGACGACCTCTCGGGCATGGAGCGCACGGCGCTGAAGGCGCTCACGATCACGCTGTCGAAGGTCCCGCAGGCCGCGCGCCAGGCGATCTTCCAGCGCGTGCCCTCGCCGTACGGCGTGACCGGCGTGTTCGCGGGCGAGACCGAGGCGGTGCACAAGCACACGCTCGCGCGCTGCTACGAGCAGTACCTGGTGCCGATCAAGGGCCAGGCCGACGTCCTGGTGATGGGCGTGCCGTACATCTCGCCGTACAACGTGAACTCGTTTTTGAACCCGCTGCTCGTGCAGGTCATGGTGAACGGTTACCTGTTCAACATGTACAAGGGCGCGCCCCTGCTCAAGAAGGGCGGCACGATGATCGTGACCCACCCCTGCACGGACATGTTCGACAAGGAGCATCACGCTCCGTACATCGAGTTCGTTCACAACCTGCTCCCCGAGACGCGCGACGGCCTCGAGCTGCACAAGCGCTACGAGAAGAAGTTCGCCTCGAACCCGGCGTACATCCAGGCCTTCCGCACCGGCCACGCCTACCATCCGGCCCACGCCTTCTTCATGTGGTACTGGGGCGAGGCGGGGCGCGTGCACACCGGCCGCGTGATCGTGGTCGGCGCCGACAACGAGTACATCCCCAAGCTGATGGGCTGGGAGACCGCGCGCTCGATGAACGAGGCGCTCGAGATGGCGAAGGACACCGCCCCCGCCAACCCCGACATCGTGATGATGCACATGCCGCCGATCGTGATGGCGGAAGTCACTCCGTAAGCTCTCAAGCTGCGGCAGTCGTGCGCGCGCATGCGGGCTACAGCCCTCTACGCGCGTTATTCCTTGCGCGTGTGCCGAATGGGACTACACCCGCGAGCCGGCAGCACGTCGCTCGCCGCTTGGAGAACTTCCCATGAAGCTTAGACTCATCATCGGCGCCCTCTCGCTCTCTGGCGCCTCCCTGGCCCTCGCCTGCAGCTCGACGAACACGATCACCGACTTCGGCGAGGATGCCGGCTCGAGCGGAACGACGGGGAAGATCCCGGGCACGAGCGGCGGGACGAGCGGGTCCAGCGGCTCTTCCGGGTCGAGCGGCTCCTCGGGATCCTCGGGTTCGAGCGGGTCCTCTGGTAGCAGCGGCAGCAGCGGCAGCAGCGGCACCAGCGGCACCAGCGGTTCCTCCGGCGTCGTCCCCACGAACACGAAGCTGAAGGCGGGCACGAGCGTGGGCATCGTCGGCGTCACGACCGGCGCCACGCCTCACGTCGTCTACTACCTGAAGACGGCGACGGGATTCGATCTCGAGGCGGCCCCCGTCGCTGGCGGCGCGGCGATTCCGCTTCAGGTGGACATCGCGGACGACGACTTCGCATTCGTCAGCGGCGGCGCAATCGCCTGGTACACGGGCACGACGGTCGGTAGCGCGGGCGAAGGCGTCGCGACCGCCATCAACGTCTGGACGAAGGCGTCGAACAAGAAGACCATCACGACGGCGACGCGCTCGGGCGTCTTCGCGGCCACCGACGACGGCGCCACCATCGCCTTCAGCACGAACGCGACGACCACGGCCACGGACCTCGTCGTCACCACCTCGGCCGCGCCGAGCGCGGCAACGCCGGTCATCACGACCACCAACGCGATCAACTCCGCGGCGACCAGCTGCGCGGCCCGTTTCCGTTTTGCGGGCACCACGCTCGTCGGCGCGTTTTGCACTGGCGTCGATGCAGCCGCTACGCAGGCTCGTCTCGTCACCGTTGCCGCGGGCGGCGCGGCCGTCGTCCGCGTCGACAACGCCGTCGCCGCCACGTCGATCATCCCGATCTTCTTCGCCGACAGCACCGGCACGAAGCTGTTCGTCGTCGGCCCCGCGCCGACGAGCGAAGGGCGCGTCGTCGTCACCGCCGGCGCGGCCACCACGATCACCGCTGTCGACACGGGCATCACCGCCGTGGACGTCGCGAAGGATGGCTCGGCAGCGGTCTTCACCACCAGCACGGGTGCGCTCAAGAAGGCCACGTTCGCAGCTCCGCCGGTGACCACGTCGGTCGTCGCGAACGGCGTTCTCAGTCTGCTTGGCCTGACGCAGGACTCGAAGAAGGCCCTCTATTCCACGCTCACGAACGGCGATGCGGACTTCGAGCTCACGGACGCAAAGATCGTCGACGTGACCGCGGCGGTCCCCGCGCCCGTCGTTATCGAAGCCACCGCCATTGGAAGCGGCTTCGGGTTCACTGGCACCGGCTCTCACGTCATCTACACGGACACCTTCGACGTGAACACGGGCCTCGGCAAGCTCAAGGCAAAGCCGGTCGCGGGCGGCGCGGAGAAGGTCCT
>JAYTBL010001095.1:0-6111 GCA_043736975.1 Polyangiaceae bacterium | reverse complement strand
ACGCCGCCGCGAGCGACCGTGCGCAAGAGGCGTCGTGCGTGAGCGCCTGCGGCACCGGCTCCTGACGACACGGGACCGACGCCGACTGCGGTATGCTGCCGGCCATGGCGCTGCTCCGCCCCTCGGAGCTCGCGCGGATCTGGGAGCTGCACCCGAAGACGGTCTACCTCTGGATCCGCGAGGGCAAGCTGCCCGCGATCAAGACGCCGGGCGCGCAGTACCGCGTGCGCTCCGACGACGCGCGCGTCTACTGCGAGAAGCACGGACTGCCGATGCCGCGCGCCATCGCGACGCCCGCGGGGACGGTCGCGGTGCTCGGGAAGTCGACGGCCTCGCAGCGCGCCGTGGCGAAGGCCTGCAAGGCGCGCGGCACCGCGGTGGCGCTTTGGCCGAGCGCGCTCGAAGGCCTGCTCGCGGTGGCGAGCGACGCGCCCGACGTCGTGGCCATCGACGCCGAGTGCGCGGACGTGAAGGTGGGCGACGCGGTCCGCGCCCTCCGCAAGACCGCGCGCACCATGAACGTGCCGGTCGTGGTCTACGACGCGCCACCGCGCACCGGCAACCTCGCGAAGCTGGGCGCGATCGCGATCGTGCTTCGAGGCACGAGCGAAGCCGCCGCGCAGGCGGTGGTGGACTTCCTCGAGGCCTCGGAGCGCGGCTAGATCTCGGGCAGCGACTTCGCGATCGCGTCGAGGATGCGGTCGGCGACCGCCTCCTTCGTGCCCACCTGGAACGCCTCTGCGCCCTGACTACGCACGAGCGCCACGCGGTTCGTGGCCTGGCCGAGCGACTCGTGTGCGGCGTTCGCCACCACCAGGTCGACTTTCTTCGCGATCAGCTTGGCGCGCGCGTACGCGAGGACGACTTCGTCGTCGCCGGTCTCGAGCGCGAAGCCGACGAGCAGCGGGCGCGCCTGCAGGCGGCGCGCGCCGATCGCCGCGAGGAGGTCGGGGTTCTTGGTCAGCGCGAGCGCCGGCGCTTCTGCGCCCTTCTTGATCTTCGTGGCGCTCGGCTCGCGCGCCCGGAAGTCGGCGACCGCAGCGGCCATCACCAGCGCGTCGGCGTGGTCGAGCGCGGGCCCCAGCGCGGCGTCGATCGCGCCCTGCATCTCGATCGCGCTCTCGACATCGACCCGCGCGACGCCCGCTGGCGTCGCGAGCGACACCGGACCGGCGATGAGCGTCACCTTCGCGCCGCGGGCCGCGGCGCGCGCCGCGATGGCGAAACCCATCCTCCCGCTCGAGCGATTGCCGAGGTAGCGCACGGGATCGAGCGCCTCGTGCGTCGGCCCCGCCGTCACCACCAGCGTCCGTCCCGCGAGGTCGCCGCCGGCGAGCGCGCGCACGATCGCGGCGACGAGATCGGCGGGATCGACCATGCGCCCCATGCCGCTGTCGCCCGAGGCAACCGGGCCCTCGACGGGACCGATGAGCGTCACCCTGCCCTGCCGCGCGAGCTCCTCGACGTTGCGGCGCGTGGCGGGGTGCAGCCACATCCGCGGATGCATCGCCGGCGCCGCGAGCACGGGGCCGCGCGCACAGAGCGCGGTAGCGGTGAGCAGATCATCGGCGCGTCCCTGCGCGAGCCGCGCGAGCAGGTCGGCCGTCGCGGGCACGATCACGAGCACGTCCGCGCGGGCCGCCAGGCTCACGTGCATCTCGCCGGGGAACGCGGGATCCCACATCTCGGTCGCCACCGCCTCGCCAGTGATCCCGGCGAGCGTGACCGCGCCGACGAAGCGCTGCGCCGACGCGGTCATCAGCGGCAGCACCTTGGCTCCAGCCTTGATGCAGAGGCGCGCGACCTCCACCGCCTTGTATGCGGCGATGCTCCCCGTCACGGCGAGCGCGATGGTCCGTCCGGCGAGCGCGCTCATCACGTCACTCGAACTCGATGACGCCCATCTCTTTGAGGTTCGCGATGAGCGCGAGGGCTTCGGCGGCAGGCATGGCGCATACGTCGAGGATCTCCTCGAGCGTCTGCATACCGTCGACGTGCGCCAGGAGGAAGCCCGCTCGGTGATCGATGGGGAGCCTGGACATCTCGGCCATGGACTTGAGGCTGCGCGGGATGCTGTGGCGCTCGGTCAGCGTGAGGTACGGCGCCGCGCAGGGGGGGTCGACGTGCGCGACGATGCCGAGCTCGTCATCGAGCGGATCGGAGGGGATGAGCCCGCCGAAGGGATCGCTGAGGTCGATGCTCGACTCGGTACCGAACTCCACGACGATGCTCGCGTCCGGATGATCGCTGGCGTGCAGCGCGGGGGGACGCATGCTGCCGCTGATGCACTCGGCGAGCGCGAGCGCGCCCCCGGCATCGCCCTTCGCATAGAGCTCGCGCATCGCAGCCACGCGGCCGTCCCGCGACGCGACGCCCGACCCCGAGCCGTCGGCGAGCGGAGGTGGCGGAGCGGTGAGCACCGCGAGCGCGTCACCGGTCAGGACGCGCGTGTGGGCCTCGTGCACCGCGCCCATGCTCCGGCGCGTCGGGTGCCCCTGCGTACCGAACACGCGGGAGGTCGAGGGCGGCGCGTGGTCCGCGGGGGTCTCGCCGGGAGGGGAAGCGTGGAGCTGCTCGTACTCGCCGCCGTCGCCGAAGGCCGCGTTCCCGAACGCCGGGACGGGCGTACCGCGCGGCGGGGTCCCGTCCGCATCGTCCTCGAGGTCGAGGTCGAGGTGACCGAATCCAGGAAGGGCGCGAGATTCTCCCATCGTGTCTACTTTGGCGTAGCAGACAATGGCCACCCGCGGGGAGCCACGAAGTGCTCGTTACGTGAGCGTTCGTCCAGCGAGCCAAGGTGGGACATGCACTCAGTCGGGGCGCGCCTCGTCGTCGGTAGGCGCAGCCGTCGCACCTTTGCCTGGGCGGTGCGGCCGTGGCTTCGCGAATCCCTCGCGTTCCGTCCATCCGTGGGTCCCGTAGCGCCCGGCGACGCGTGACTCCACCATCGCACCTCCACCTTCCGTCGACGGCAGGCCCGTCTTCGGAACGATGATGTGCGGGCCCTGGGAGATCGCGAGGTAGTCGTCGGCGACATACTCCGGATGCTCGTCGTCCTTCGGCTCGAACTTGGGGTCGGGGTCGCCCGTGCCGACGCGCCAGACCTGCGTGGTCGCGGGATAGACGTCGGTCATGCGCTCGCGCACCGCGAAGGCGCCGTCGCGCAGCAGGCGGTAGCGCGTGATCTTGAAGCCCGGTATCCCGCGCTGCGTGAGCACGCGCTCGCCCTTCGGGGTCTTCGGATCGGGCACCTCCTTCTCGGCGAAGGGCGTGACCTCGCTCGTCTTGCGCACGAACGTGACGTCGCGGGTGCGCTTGGGGCCGAGGATCTCGGCGCGCGCGACGCCGCCTACCACCGTCTCGTGGAGCACGACGGGATGCGGGAACGGATTGCGGAGGCGCAGCGTGATCGCCGGGTAGGCCACCGCCGCGTCCATCCCCATCTTGATGTAGAAGCTCGGGCGCGTGTGCGGCTTGCGCTCGACGATGTCGAGCCCCGCGAAGAACGCCGCGCCGTGCAGCGTGCCCGCCACCTGGCAGGTGCCGCCGCCGATGCCGTCGACGAGCTCGCCCTGGGCGATGACGGTCGCCACCCGGTAGCCGTTCGCCTCGTTGCGCGCGCCGACCACGTCGTTGAAGTCGAACACCTCGCCCGGCATGATCACGTGGCCGTCCAGCTTCGAGGCCGCGAGGCGAAGGTTGAAGGTGCGCGCCTCGTGCTTGAGATCCCTCGCGTACTTCGTCTCGAACCAGCCCATGACCTCGTCGATCTGGATCTCGCCGATCTGCGCCGTGGTGCGCGCGGCGGGCACGGCCTCTAGCGCCGCCTCGATCTGCGCGGGCATCGCGTCACCGGGGAGGCGGTCGCGCAGCGCCCCTTCGAGGCGCGCGAGCGTGGCGTGAACGTCCATGCGGCGCCCAGGCTCGTCGGGCAGCACCTTGCGCGCGCCGACGTCGAGGCGAGCGTCGACGGGCCGACGATCGAGGTCGTCCTTGATGGCGACCAGCGCCGCGAGCGCGCGCGGACCGTCGATCGATGCCGGCAGCGGCACGCGCAGCGGCCCCGGCGCTTGCCGGTGGGCGCGGCGCAGCGGTGAGCGCGGATCGCGGATCTGGGCGATCCGCGCGACGAGGCGCTCGGTCTCGATGCGCACGCCGAGCAGCTCGCGCGTCGTCTCACGCGGCGGCGCGCCGGGCGTGGTGAGCGTGACCTTCTGCGCGAGCCACTCGCGCCCGATGGCGCGGGCGGTCGCGAGGACCACGGCCGGCTCGCCGTCGGCGGGCAGCGGGCGGCCCTCCAGTTGCACCGCAGGCGCCACGCTTTCGTACTCGGACGCGCTCTTCGTTCCGCGTGCTGGCACGAGCAGGTACCCCGCGATCGCGCCGAGCACCATGCACCCGACGACCCGCCAGAGCGCCATGCCACGCAGCGCCGTGGCGCGCCGGACGAGCAATCTCAGCTGTCCACGGGTCCAGGCGAGCGCGCTCACGCCCGCGGTTTTCGCCCTATTTTGCAGGTCGGTCAAGGCGAGCGCCGCCGCCGTTTGCACGCCGCGCGCTCGCCGTGGTACCCGCTGCCCCTCCATGGGTCTCTCGATCGGCATCGTCGGCCTCCCGAACGTAGGCAAGTCCACGCTCTTCAACGCGCTCTCTTCGGCCAAGGCCGAGGCGGCGAACTACCCGTTCTGCACCATCGAGCCGAACGTCGGCGTCGTGGTCGTGCCTGACGATCGCCTGGCGAAGATCGACACGGTGATCCACGCCGAGCGGATCCTCCCGACGACGTTCAACTTCGTCGACATCGCCGGCCTCGTGCGCGGCGCGTCGAAGGGCGAGGGCCTCGGCAACCAGTTCCTCTCCCACATCCGCGAGGCCGACGCGATCGTCCAGGTCGGACGTTGCTTCGAGGATCCGAACGTCATCCACGTCGAGAACAAGGTCGATCCCGTGGCCGACGTCGCGATCGTCACGACGGAGCTCTGCCTCAAGGACATGGAGACCGTCCAGAAGCGCCTCGACAAGGCGCGGAAGATGGCGAAGTCGAACGACGTCAAGGAGAAGCTCGCGGCCGACGTCTGCGAGATGCTCGTCAAGCACCTCGACGAGGGCAAGCCGGCGCGGACCGCGCCGATCCCCGACAACGTCGACGCGCAGCTCATCGTGCGGGAGCTCCACCTCCTCACGATCAAGCCGGCGTTCTACATCGCGAACATCGACGAACCGACCATCTCCAACCTGGAAGGCAACAAGCACTTCCAGGCGCTCAAGGCGCTCGCCGAGTCGGAGAAGACGTTCGTCGTGCCGGTGTGCGCGGCGCTCGAGTCGCAGATCGCCGAGCTCGACCCCAAGGACCGCCCCGACTTCCTCGAGAGCGCCGGTCTGAAGGAGCCGGGCCTCAACGCGGTGATCCGTGCAGGTTACAAGCTCCTCGGGCTGCTCACATTCTTCACCGCCGGCAAGCAGGAGGTGCGCGCCTGGACCACCGTGGTGGGCGCCAAGGCCCCCCAGGCGGCGGGCGTCATCCATACTGACTTCGAGAAGGGCTTCATCAAGGCCGAGGTCATCTGGTGGGAGGACCTGGTGACGCTGGGCAGCGAGTCGAAGTGCCGCGACGCGGGCAAGCTCGCGATCGAGGGCAAGGAATACGTGATGCGCGACGGCGACGTCGTCCACTTCCGCTTCAACGTCTAGGTGAGAAGCTGACAGCTGACAGTCCGAGCGCGCTCGCTCCGGCTGTCAGCCGTCAGCTCTTCTGCAGGGGGCGGCCCTGGGCGTCGGTGTACTTGCCGGTAACGATCAAGAAGAGGTCGATCGCCCACCAGATGCCGCAGCCGCCGCCGGTCAAGAACTGGATGGCGCCGAAGAGGTAGTGGCCGCTGTAGAAGCGGTGCGCGCCGAAGTAGCCGCCGAACACGCACAGAAGGAGCGTGATCATGAACTGCTTCGGCGGCCCGCCAGCGCCGACCTGCATCATGCCGCCCATGCCGCCCTGCATCATCGGCCCGGCGCCCGGATACGGAGCCTGCGCGCCGGGCGCGCCATAGGGCTGCGGCTGCTGGAAGCCTGGCGGTGCGCCCGCCATCTGCGCGCCGTAGTCCTGGGGGGGCGGAC
>JAYTBL010001094.1:0-6117 GCA_043736975.1 Polyangiaceae bacterium | reverse complement strand
GGGACAGCGGCAGGAGGCGCGCGTAGGCCTCGAACGCGCCCTTGTCGTCGCTGAGGCGCTCGTCGCGCAGCTCCGCGATGCGCCGGAGCAGCTCGCGCCGCTCCACGTCGTCAGCGACGAACTCGAGGCGCACCTCGAGGATGCGCACGAGATCGCGCATCTCCTCGCGCTCGGCGTAGACGCCTTCCAGGATGATGGCCGCGCGCTGCCGGAGGTCCGGGTGCGCGAGGCACTTCTCGACGAGCTCGCGCGCCTCGCGCAGCGAGGAGTCAGCCGCGACCACCTCCTCGAGGTGGTTGAGCGCGGCCTTCGGGTCCTCGAGGCGGTTCATGAGGAGCGTCCCGAGACGCAGCTTCATGGTCGTCGTGTCGCCGGCGGTGCCGAGCTGCAGGCGTCGCTCGAGGAGCTTCGCGAGGCTCTGCCAGCGCTCGGCGTTCGCGTAGAGCTTGTCGAGCGCGAAGATCGCCTGGTCGTGGCTCGGCTCGAGCTCGAGGATGCGCTCGTAGTAGTGGATGGCCTTGTTGGTATCGCCCGTGATCTCCTCGGCGATGATCGCCACCTCGTTGAGGAGGTCGGCGCGGCGGCCGTCATCCGTGATGCCGCTGAGCACGCGCGCGTAGAGCGCCTCGAGATCGGCCCAGCGCTCGCGCGTGGTGAGGATCTGCTTGAGGCGGCCGAACGCGCGATCGTTCGTGGGATCGCGCGCCAGGATGCGCTCGAGGTACGGCGTGGCGCGGTCGATCTCCCCGAGCATCTCGTCGTAGAGGGTGGCGGCGCGCTCCGCGAGATCGATCTCGACGTGCGGCGGCAGCCCCGTCTCGCCCTTTTCGGGCACGGTCTGGGCGATGGCCTCCACGAACTCCTGGGTGCGCTGGGTCTTGTTCGCCAGCACGCTGAGGCGATCCCAGAGCGCGAGCTCGGCGGGGTTGTCCTGCGCGGCGCGCGCCACGACGTCGAAGGCGCCCTTGTGATCGCCGAGCTTCTGCTTCACGTCGGCGAGGCGTCCGTGGAGCGCGAGGCGATCGGCCTTGGAGGCCGCGGTGGCGATGAGGACCGAGAGGACCTCGCCCTGCTTGTCCCACGCGCCGGTGGCGGCGTAGGCCTCCTCGAGGATGACGGCGGCGCGCGCGCGCGTCTCGGAGAGCGGGAGGAGCTCCTCGACGACCGCGATGACCTGCGCGTCGTGGGGGGCGATCTCGAGCGCGCGCCTCGCGGCGGCGAGCGCCTCGAGCGGCTTCTTGAGCGGGCCCATGTAGAGGCGCGCGAGGTCGATCTCGCGCGCGACGCGGCTGCCGCCCTCCTCCAGGTCGCGCTCCTGCTGGAGGACCTGCGCGGCGCCCGCGGCGTCTCCCGAGGCGAGCAGCAGACGCGCAAGGGCCCGCAGCGCGCTCACGTGACGGTCGTCGAGGCCGAGGATCTCGCGGTAGAGCGCGATCGCCTCGGCCGGCGAGCTGAACGCCTCCTCCTCGAGAAGCGCCCACTCGGCGAGGATGGCGATGCCGGCCTCGGCGCCAGGCGCGCGGCGCGCGCGGAGGCGGAACAGCCAGCGGAGATCATCGCGGCGGTCGGGCGCGGCGCGGAGCAGGCGGTCGAGGGCGGTGATCGCCTCCTCGTCCTCCTCGTTCGTGAGAATCAGCTCGCGGTAGGCGCCGATCGCGTCGTCGCTCTGGCCGGTGTGGGTCGCCGAGACCTCGGCGAGCTTGAGGCGCAGCAGGCGCCGCTCGTCGTGCTCCGCGCTCGCCGAGCTGGCGCGCGCCTCGAGGGCCTGCGCGAAGCCGCTCCAGTCGCCGGATGCCCGGGCCCACTCCTCGAGATCGCGCACGGCGCCCGGCTCGTTGGGCGCGAGCTCGAAGGCCTTGGCCGCGTACTTGAAGGCGGCCGCCTTGTCGGCGAGCTTGTGACCGGTGACGATCGCGAGCTTCTTGTAGAGTGCACGTTTGTCGGCGTCGCTCTCGGTATGGGCGAGGAGCGTCTCGTAGAGCGAGGGTAGCCGGGCCCATTTCTCCTCGGCCTCGTAGATCGGAACGAGGGCGGCGGCGGCGCGGCGGTCGTCGGGGCGGACGGAGAGGACGCGTTCGTAGGAGCGGAACGCGCGGTCGGGGCTCTTGAGCTGATCCTCGTAGATGCCGGCGGCGCGAAACGAGAGGTCGCTCTTGAGGGTGAGATCGGCGACGCGATCGGCAGCGCTCGACAGCACCTCGACCAGCCCCTCCCAGTCGTTCGACTGGGCGTAGAGCTCGGTGAGGCCTTCGTAGTCGCCGATGGCGAGGTAGCTGTCGCGCAGGATGCGGAGCGCCTTGGCGTGCCCCGGCGCGAGCTCGAGGACGCGTCGCCAGATGCGCAGCGCGCCGGCGTGGTCCTGGAGGCGATCGGCGAAGACGGCGCCCAGCTTCTGCAGGACCACCAGCTTCGCCGCGGGATCGTCGGTGAGATCGGCGCGCCGCTCGAGCGCGTCGGCGACGGTGACGAAGTCCTTGTCGCGCTCGGCCTGCTTCTCGAGCGCGTCGAGCGCGCCGGCGTCTTTCGGGTCCTCGTCGAGCACGAGCTTGAAGAGGCGCGCGGCGTCGGCGCCGCGGTCGAGCCGCTCCGAAGCCATCTTCGCCATCTCCATCCACAGCGCCCGCCGCGCGTCGCCGGAGGTCTGCCTGGCCTCGACCTCGAGGATGTCGAACAGCTGCCGGTAGGCCCGGCGCTTCGTGTAGAGCTCCTTGAGCTTCGACAGCGCCTCGCGGTCGTCGGGCTCGGCCTCGCGAAGCTTCTCGTAGGCTTCGACCGCGTTCTGCACGTTCGAGAACTGATCGAGCCAGCGACGCGCGATGGCGCGGTAGAGCTCGGCCTTCGCGCTGGGGACGGTCTCGAGCTCGGCGAGGCGCATCTGCGTGGTGAGGAGATCCCGCCAGCGCCCGAGCGTCTCGTAGACGCGCGCCAGCTCGCGGACCGCGATGGCGTCGCTCGCGTCGAGCCCGATGATCTGCGAGAGAACGGTCACGAGCGCGGAGTCGCTCTTGATGTGCTCGCGGTAGATGGCGGCGATGTCGCGCAGCACCGGCAGGCGCGCGCCGGGGTCGTCCGGGGCGATGCGCTCGAGCTCCGAGCGGAGGAGATCGGCGAGGTGGTTGAACTGTGCGGTCGCGGCGTAGAGGCGCTTGAGCGCGTCCCGCGCCGCGACGTTCGTGGGCTCGGAGCGGAGCAGCGTGCGCCACTGCTCGATGGCCTTCTGCGCGTTCGCGCCCTCCTCGGCGAGCCCGGCGATCTCGGCGGCGAGCTTGCCGCGCTCCGGACCGTCGGGCATGGCGCGCTGCGCGTCGCTCAGGATCTGCGCGAGGCGGACCTGCTCGGAGCGCTTCGGGCACCACTCGCGGAAGAACCCGAGCATGCCGATGTGCGCCGGCTCGAGCTTGCGCAGGCGTTCGAAGTACGGCTCCGCGGCCTCCGCCTTGTCGCGCATGCGCCAGTTGATCATCGCGACCTGGAGGATCACGCCCACCTCCTGGCCTTGCCTCACGCCACCGGCCGAGAGCTGCCCCTCGTAGAGCGAGACGAGGTGGTCCCACATCGAAGCGTCGGTGAAGTGGTTCACGAGCGCGCTCGTGGCCTCGGGATGACCGGGCGAGAGATCGAGCACGCGCTCGAAGACGCCCACGGCGCGATCCTTCGCGTCGAGCTTCTTGCGGAGGACGCGCGCGAGCCGGATCAAGGCCGCGATCTTCTCGTCCTTCGCGCTGGACTCGGTGGCGAAGGTCTCGAGCGCGGCGGCCAGATCCTCCCAGCGCTCCTCGTCACGCAGGAGCCGCTCCTGGAGGAGGACCGCGCGACGGTTCTTGGGATCGAGCGCGAGCGCGTCCCGCAGGAGGCCGATGATCTTGTCGAAGAACTCGCGGCGCGCGGTCTCGGGATCCTTGCCCGCCGCCTTCTGCTTCTTCGACTTCTTGCTGCCGCGGAGGCTCTTCGGCGCCTCGTCCTTCGACGCGGCGTCGGCGGCGTTCTTCGCCCGCAGATCGAGCTCGGGGCGGCCGTAGCGGTAGCCGATCTCGGCCGCGCTCACCAGCAGCGAGCTCTTGAACGACGCATCCCCTGCGGACTTCGACTCGGTGAAGTAGCGCTGCGCGAGGTCCTTCCACTTCGCGCGCTTCGCCTCGGCGCGCTCGATCGCCTCCTCGGCGGTCGCGTCCCCAGGCCGGAGCACGAGCAGACGACGGTACGAGGCCACCGCTCCGGCGTCGTCGTGGAGGATGTCGTCCTCGATGGTGGCGAGCGCGACGACGAGCTCGGCTTCGCGCTCGGGGCTGGTCTGCTTCGCGAGCGCCGCCTCGATCTCGAGGAGGTCGGCGACCGCCTCGTATTCGCGGCGCATCTCGTGCGCCTGGCGCGCGGCCTCGAGCAGCTGCGCGAGCTCGCCCCGCGAGAGCTCGCCCGGATTGACGGCGGCGTCATCCGACGTGTAGCCGAGGGCCTCGCGGAGGTCGGTCCAGGCTTGGTCGTTGTCCGGTTCGTCCTGGAGGACACCGAGGGCGGTACGAATCGTATTCGCGGTCATCGTGGGAGGCCGCTCCCCCGCAACGTGCCTGGATCATTCAGGAAAGCGAGCAGGTCGCAGAGCGGCTGAGCGATGGTACGGAGGGACGCCTCCGCTTTCAAGCGGCCCACGCAAAAAGCGAAGAATCGGCAATTCGAGGCCCGTGGAACTATGGCACCCTGCACTCGCTCGGGAGTGCCCGAGAGCTCATGAACGAAGTCCGAACCGCGATCGCGAGCGCGCTGTAGTGGCCGCCCCTCCCCCGCTCGACGCCGGCAAGGGCCTGCACATCGTCGTCAACGCGAACGCCAAGCGCGGCGGTCGCCGCATCGCCGTGCAGATCGCGCGCGCGCTCCCCGGCGCGAGCGTGCGGCTCACGCGCAGCATCGAGGAGATCGAGGGGTGGCTCCGCACCATCAAGGATCCCCGCTGCATCCTCTCCGCGGGCGGTGATGGCTCGGCGGTCGCGCTGCTCAACGCGCTCGACCGCGTGGTCCCGAAGGACCACGCGTTTCCGCCCGTCGGGGCGCTGCCGCTCGGCACCGGCAACGCCTGGGCGCACGCGCTCGGCGCCCGCAAGCTCGACAAGTGCATCCGCGCGCTCGCGCGGCAGCAGGGACCCGTCCCCACGAAGCGCTACGGGCTGCTCACCTGCGACGGGACGCTCACGTTCTTCGCCGGGTGCGGCTGGGACGCGCAGGTGCTCGACGACTACCGCCTCCAGCTCGAGGCCTCGCCCAACGCGGTCGCCAAGAGCGTGTGGGGCTACCTCACGGCGATGCTCCTGCGCACCGCGCCGAAGAACATCCTCTACGGCCGCCCGCACGTGATCATCGAGAACCTCGGCGGCGACGTCTACGCCATGACGCCGGAGCGCAGGCTGGTGCGCCTCGCCGACGTGGCGCGCGGCGCCATCCTCTACGAGGGTATGGCCAGCGTGGCGGGCGCCGCGACCTGCCCCGAGTTCGGGTACGGCTTCCGCGCCTATCCCCACGCCGAGCGGCTTCTCGGCTTCATGAACGTGCGTGTCTACGACCGCAAGGCGAACGGCGCGATCCTCGACATCCCGAAGCTGTGGAAGGGCCAGCACCCGCTCCGCGGGATGACCGACTGGTTCGCGACCGAGGTGCGCATGACGTTCTCGCGGCCGATGCCGCTGCAGATCGGCGGCGAGGCGATCGGCTCGCGCCTCACCGTCGAGTACAAGACCTCCGACCGCCAGGTCGACGCGCTCGACTGGCGCCTGCTCGGCTGACGCCGCGAGCTTCTCCGGAACCGGAGGGGCGGCCCACGCGTATCCTCCGTCGGATGGTGCGGTCAGGTCTGGTGCCGGTGATGATGCTGCTCGCAGGATGTGCGGCGGAGCCGGCGCCGGCGGCGGCGAAGGCCCCCCCCGCACGCGCCATGACCGAGGGCGCGCCCCGCGAGGAGCTGCCGTGGGCCACGTTCTCGCCCGAGACCTTCGCCCGCGCCAAGGCCGAGCGGAAGTACATCGTGCTCGATGGCTCCGCGGAGTGGTGCCACTGGTGCCACGTGATGGAGGCGACGACCTACCACGACCCCGCGGTCCGCAAGCTCCTCGACCAGCACTTCATCGCGGT
>JAYTBL010001093.1:0-2405 GCA_043736975.1 Polyangiaceae bacterium | reverse complement strand
AGGAGCGGCCGCTCAGCATCAAGGCGCAGATCGCCTTCGAGCAGAGCTACGGCGAGATCGACGGCGACAGCGCCTCGTCGACCGAGCTCTTCGGCGTGCTCTCCGCCCTCTCCGACGTCGCCATCGATCAGGGCATCGCGGTCACCGGCAGCGTCAACCAGCTCGGCGAGATCCAGGCGATCGGCGGCGTCTGTGCGAAGATCGAGGGCTTCTTCGAGCTGTGCCGCGCGCGTGGGCTCACCGGCGTCCAGGGCGTCATGCTGCCGCGCACGAACCTCGAGCACCTCGTGCTCCGCGAGGACGTTGCCCGCGCCATCGCCGAGGGGAAGTTCCACCTCTACGCCGTCGCCACCGTCGCGCAGGGCATCGAGGTCCTCACCGGCGTGCCTGCCGGCGAGCGCGACAGCTCAGGGCGCTTCCCCGCTGCGAGCGTCTTCGGGCGCGTCGAGCGGCGCGTCATCGAGATCGCCGAGCGCCTGCGCGAGGCGGAGGCCCATCATGGTGGTGTTCCGGCGCTCGAGTCGGCCCAGGACGTCAGCCACGCGGATCTGAGCGATGCCGGGGACTATCGAGCCCGCTGATCCGCAGGCGGGCGCGCTCGCTGCGATCGGCCAGCTGCTCCGTCCGGAGCTGGCCGATCTCAAGGCGTACGTGCCGCACGACCCGCCAGGCATCGAGGTGAAGCTCGATGCCAACGAGGCGCCGTCGTGCCCGGCCGCCGTGCGCGAGGTGGTGGCGCGCGCCATCGCCGGGATCGCGCTCGAGCGCTATCCCGACCCGCGCGCGCTACGGCTGAAGGAGGCGTTGGCGAAGCGCACCGGCGCCAAGGTCGAGGATCTGCTGATCGGCACCGGCTCCGACGAGGTCATCGCGCTGGTCACGAACGCGCTCGCCTGGCCGCGGCGGCGCAACACGCAGGGCGTGGTGCTGACGCCCACGCCCACCTTCGTCATGTACCGGATCACCGCGCGCGGGCACGGGCTGAAGCCGGTGGAGGTGCCGCTCGACGCGAGCTGGGACCTCGACGTCGCCATGACGAAGAAGGCGATCGCGATGATGCAGCCGAGCGTCGTCTTCGTCGCCAGCCCCAACAACCCCACCGGCAACCGGATGGCGGCGGACCGCCTCGAGGCGATCGTGCAGGCGGCGGGCGACGCCGGGGCCTTCGCGATCGTCGACGAGGCGTACATCGATTACTCCGGGCCTGGCGCCAGCGTTCGGGGCTGGCGTGCGCGGCATCCGCACCTGGGGATCCTTCGCACTGTCAGCAAGATCGGCCTCGCAGCGCTGCGCGTGGGCTGGCTCGAGGCTGATGCTGGGCTCCTCGCCGAGCTCGACAAGACGCGCCAGCCCTTCAACGTGAGCGCTACGAGCCAGATCGCCGCCGCGGCCGTCCTCGAGGACGCGTGGGACGAGGTACAAGCGAGCGTGGCCAGCGTCGTCGCCGCGCGCGAGCGGCTCGCCGCGGCCATCGCTGCGCTCGAAGGGTTCAGCGTCACGCCCAGCGCCGCGAACTTCGTCTGGGTGAAGACCCCCGGCTCCGCGGAGCGCGTGCTCGAGCATCTCGCCCGCGACGGCATCCTGGTGCGGAGCTTCCACGCCAGCGGCGGCCGCCTCGGCACCCAGCTGCGCATCACCGTGGGCACCGATGCTCAGCACGAACGGCTCCTCACCTCACTCGCCGAGTTTCGTCCGGAGCCGTGATGCGCCTCACCTCGATCGCCCTCTTGCTGCTCGCGGCCGCCTGCGGGTCGGAGCCACGCGTAGCGCGCGTCTACGACGGCAAGCTCGTGGAGGGGCGCTTCGTGTCGCCCGACGCCTACGCCGCGTTCCTCCGCGGGGTGCTGGCCGAGGAGGCCGGAGATCTCAAGGGCGCAGCGTCGGCCTACGCGCAGGCGCTCGACGAGGACGAGGACGACCCCGAGATCTCGGCGCGCATCGGCGAGGCGCGCTGCAAGCTCGATCCCAAGGATCCGGAGATCGATCGCGCGTTCAAGCGGGCGCTGACGCTCGACAGCGGCAGCGCCAGCGCGCTCGCCGCCAAGTCGCGCTGCGAGATGGCACGCGGGCGGACGGCCGAGGCCGCCGATCTCGCGGCGCAGGCAGCGGCGCTCGACCCTGGGAATGTCGGGCTCGCGGCGCTGGCCATCCGCAGCGACCTGTCCCGCGGCGATCCGGCCGCGCGCGACCGCGCGATCGCGCTGACGACGGCGCACCGCGAGCACGTCGCCGCCTGGGATGCGCTCATCGCCTGGGGCAACGCCCACAAGGATGCCGCGCTGGTGGTGCGCGGCCTCGAGGGGCTCGTGCGGGTGGCGCCGGCGCGCAGCGTCGAGCTGGAGAAGGGCGCGCTCGCGCTGCTCGCGGCGGGGGACCCGGCGCTCGCGCGCAAGCTCGCAGTGGCC
>JAYTBL010001092.1:0-6131 GCA_043736975.1 Polyangiaceae bacterium | reverse complement strand
GGGTACCAGAAGCTGCCTGCCGTCCACGACAAAGAGGCGTCCTTCAGGCCCTGCTTGCCCGAACGACCACGTGAGCTCCCCGAGCGTCTTTCGCGTCGCGCTCACCAGGTCGGCGCTGCCGTCTTCGCCGACGGTGAGCGCCGGCGTAGGCCTCTGCCCACGTCGTGCGACGAAGCAACTGAGGCCCTTCACGTTGAGCTTGAGGGTGCTGCCTGGAAGCATCGTCACACGGGCGCGGACCTGCCCGCCCTCGGCGTCCATGAAAGAGAGGTCGAGGCGCTCGTGGACCTGCACGTAACGCACGATCCGCTCTCCGTACTGGGCCACGCGCTCCGGGACCCGCCCGTGGGCGCCGTCCACGTCGAGCGCGACTGCGAGCGGCGGCGCTTGGCGCGGCGGCGGCCCGTGGCCCGCGTGCTGCGTCGCATGCGACGGCTCTGGCGGAGGCGGGCTGGGCTGCGCCAGGAACGGGCGGATGCTGCTTGGAGGCCTCACTTTGAGAGCCTCGCGCAGGTGCTCGAACAGCTCGGGCGCGGTCGCGATGCGGTCGTCGGGCCGCGCCACCATCGAGTGCGCGAGCACCGCGCCGACGTCGCCGGAGGCGCCGACCATCGCCAGCCGCGTGTTCACGATGTCGTCGCTGCGGACGCGGTCGTTGAACGTGATGCGCACGTCCTCGTCGCCGAACAGGACCTTGCCGGTGAGCATGAAGACGGCGACCAGACCGAGCGCGTAGACGTCGGTGCGCGGGCCCTCGGCCGAGCCGCACAGCTGCTCGGGCGCCGCCCAGCGCGGCGAGAAGAGGGCCACGGTGCTCACCGACTCGGGACCGCCTCCGCTGCTGTCGGGGCGCTCCTTCTTCAGACCGCTGTGCGCGATGCCGAAATCCGCGAGCTTCGACACGAGCGAGCCGCGCACCCGCGCGAACAGGATGTTCGAGGGCTTGATGTCGCGATGGATGATCCCGTGCTCGTGGGCCTCGGCCAGCGCGCCGCTGATGCCCTCGAGGATCCCCAGCGTCTCGTCCGCCGGGATCGCGCCCCGCATGCGGATGTGCGTCTCGAGGTTGCCGCCGTCGAGGTACTCCGAGACGTGGAAGGGCGCGCCCGGATCGGGAGACGCGTCGTCGAGGTAGCCGAAGTCGTAGATGCGCAGCGTGTTCGGGTGCTGCAGCCGGGAGAGCGCGAGCGCCTCCTGCAGGAAATGCGAGTAGGTCGCCTCGTAGACCGCGCGCCCGCTCGTGTTGTTGCTGCCCGAGCCCTCGACCAGCGTCGTTCGCAGCAGCTTGATGCACACGACGCGATCGAGGCGGTCGTCGGTGGCGCGGTAGATGGTGGCCATGCCGCCGCTGCCGATCCGGTCGAGGATCGTGTAGCGGTCAAGAAGCCGCGTACCTTCGGCAAGCTCTTGCTCACCTTGTCGGCGGAGGCGCGCCATCGAGGCCGAGGGTACGCCAGACCTGACATGACGTCATCCGACGTCGTTCGATGGTGACGGTCCTCAGTTGCGCGAAAGCTTGCGCAACGGCCGAGGCCTGGACGGCTCAGGCGTCGCGCCATCGAAGAGTGAGATCTGCTTTGCCGATGCGCCGGTAAGCAACGTGCCGCCCTCGATCCGGAGGATGCGCTCCTTCGTCACGAGGCCGCCGTACGCCGAGAAGCCGCCGCTGCCGCCGCTCGCCGCGACCACACGATGGCACGGCACGATCAGCGGCCACGGGTTCGTCGCCATCGCGCGACCGATCGCGCGCGAGGCTCCTGGAGAGCCAACGCAGCTCGCTAGCTCGCCGTACGTGGCGGTCCTGCCCGCCGGGATCGCCTGCGCGGCGCGCAGGACCTTCGCCACGAACGGGGTGATGCGCGAGAGGTCGAGCGGCACGTGCCCGAGGTCCTGCAGCCGGCCCGCGAGGTGCGCGCGCGCGAGCGAGACAGCATCCTCGACCCAGGACGGTGCTTGCGCGTCCGCCGGTCCGTCGTCGACCGCGCGCGCGAGCAGCCGCTCGCGCGTGGCGTCGTCGTTCTCCTCGGGCAGCTGCACGGCGGTCAGCCCGGCGTGGTTCCACGATACTGCGCAGGCCCCGATCGCGGTCTCGAAGAGCAACCAGCCCATCGCGCTCGAGCCTAGCGCGATCAGCGTCGCGGGCCGAGCAGCAGCCCGCGGTCGCTCGCGGCGCCCTTGACGCCCTTGTGGATCACGATCTTCTGCCCAGCCTCGCGGCCGTGCGCGTACGCGTCGGTGCGTCGCTGCCCCGCGTACCGCACGTGGCGGACATGCGGATGACGGCGCCGGAAGAAATCGTCGAGATCGCCGTCGGCCACCCAGACGAGGCCGGCGCTCGCGCTCTTGCGCGCCTCCTTCTCGAGCTTCTCGCTCATGCCGCTCATCACGCCCGCAAGGTACGTGCGACGATCGCGGTCGGAGCGGATTGCCAGGTCGGCCTTGTGCTCGCTCCAGAGGCGCGCCGCGGTCTGCACCAGGTAGCCGTGCACGTACTCGGCGATCTCGACGTTCTCGGGGGAGCCGCAGATCTCGAGCACGCTGCCGCGCTTGCCAAGCACGGCGCGGTAGACGGGTACCCAGATCGCCTCCACGAAGAAGTGCTTGCCGAGGATGAGCGAGAGCACGCGCTCCGCCTCGGTGGTGCGGCCAGTCGGCGTGCCGAGATGCCTCCACGCGTAGCCCTGCGCGGTGCGCGCCTGCCGGAGCTCGAGGTTGTGCCGCAGCAGGAGCCGCTGCGCTGCGGCCATCGCCGCCTCCGCCTCGTGCTTGTTCGGGCTCTCGGCGAGCGCGAGGAGGCGCGCAATGCGTTCGGCGATCTTGCCCTGCTCCGCGTGCGCCGCGCCGGAGGCAGGGATGGGCAGGCCGCTCGCCGCGGCATCGATCCCGAGCTTTTCGCAGACCGCGCGGAACCGCGGACCGTGCGCGCTCTCGCCGCGCTCCCCGAGGATCTCGCTGACGTACTGGTGCGCCATCTCGTGCTTCAGCACCTCGATGACGACGCCCCACGGCTGCTCAAGCACCAGCGGACGCGAGAGCTCGATGACGCGCGTGTCCTCGATCCAGCGCCCGAGGCGCGCGCGCGAGCTCACGAGCTCGAACTGGGGCAGGCGCACGGTGCCCTTGAAATGGAGGACCGCGAGATGGCGGTAGGCCTCGGCGATCTCTCGCAGGAGCGCCGTCTCGAGCTGCGCAGAGAGATGCTGGCCGTCCATCGGCTGCCGATCTAACGCGGCAGCTCGAAGCTGTACACCCAGTCCGAATAGCTCTTCCGATTGTCGTGACAATCGATGCACACCGAGGGGCGACCCGAGAACTTCGCCGTGCCATCGAAGTACTCCGCCCAGAACCAGCCGTCGGCGCGCTTCTCCATGATGGCGACGAGGCGGCGCGAGGAGCCGTCGAAGCCCTCCTTCACGATGATCGATCCCAGCGGCCACTCCGTCACGAGCTTCGTGCCGAGCACCGCGCTGATCTCCGGGCTCACGAAGATCTCCACGGCGTTCGCATGCAACGTGAAGCTCGGCTTCCGCGTCGGGAACCCGGGCGCGCGCTCCCAGCTCTGGAAGCCCGGGCCCGCGTTGACCTTCTCCCAGAGAATGCGCGCGCCCTCGGGGTCGTCGTCCTGCCCGCACGCCAGGAGGGCACCGAGTGACAACGCAGCGACGACGTGGACCGCCTTCATGGCGAGCGACGATACCCGACCCGCCCCAAACGCGCGCCCAACTAGTTGATGTCCCAGTCGCGGCGCTTGGATTCGACCTCGTCGGCGTCCTTCGCCTCCTCGGCCTTCTTCTTCGTGTCGACGAAGGTCTTCTTCGCGTCCTCGATCGAGCCGCCGCGCAGGAAATAGTTCCGCGCGGCGGCGCCGATGGCGAGCGTGCCGGCGAACGCTACCGCGCCCGAGACCATCGAGCCGGCGCCGGGGAAGACGAACTTGATGAGCGCGCGCGCGCCCTCGCGGAACGCAAAGCCGAGCCCGACGTTCGCGCCCATCGCGCCCAGGAACTCGGCGGCGGCCTTGCGATCGAGCGGACGACCCGAGAGCCACGCGATACCGGCGACGAGCGTGATCTGCATCGTCGTGATGGGGATCACGTCCGCCACCGGGATGGGGAGCGCAGCGACGCCCGCGCAGATCGCGGCGGCGGCGCGCGTGAGGTTGTTCGCGAGCTCCTCCTGGAGACCGCGGACGCGCGCGATGCGCACCAGCGTGCCGCGGCCAGCGTCGGGCAGGTGCTTGAAGAGGGTGCCCACGAGCTCGTCGACGCGCCATCGTTCGTCGGCGCGGACCTTGTCGTCCTTCGCGAACGAGATGTACGTGCTGAGGCCGCGTGTCCACACGAGATGAGGCGCCAGCTTCGGGCGATCCTTGATCTTCGTCTCGAGGTGGTGCTCGACCTCGCTCACGCGCGCGAGCTTCTCCTCGATGTCCTCGGCGGCCTCCTCGACCGCCTTGTGGAGGCGCGTGGCCTTCGGCTCGAGGACGTCGCAGTGCGTGGCGATGGCGACGAGCGGCGGACGGAAGCGGTGCTCGCGCTCGATCTCGGCGTAGACGCGCTCGAGCGCGTTCAGATCGGCGTCGATCGCGCTGTCGGCCTCGGTCGCCTTCACGAGGAAGAGGATGACGTCGGGCACCTTCTTCTTCAGCTCCACGACGATCGAGGCGATCGCGTCCTTCGACACGTCCTTCTCCGCGGGCGTCGAGCCCTCCTGGATGCCGCGCGTGTCGAGCACGGTGATCGAGCCGCGCTCGGTCTTGTGCTCGAACCACTTGCCGCGCCCGGTCTGCGCCTTCACGTGCCCGACCTCGGCGACCTTGGCCCCGAACAGCGCATTCACGAGCGACGACTTGCCCGCGCCGCGCCGGCCGACCAGCGCCAGCGCCGGCGCGCGCTGCTCGAGGAGGATGGTACGGAGCAGCCCGATCTTCGCGCGCAGCTCGGCCACCGTCGACTCGTGGAGGGGGAGGAACCGAAGCATCTCCTCGATGCGGCGGATGTTTTCGGCAATGACCTCACGGGTCTTGCGAACGTCGTCGCCGTCTTCTTTTTCGTTGGCCATGCGTCCCGTCCATCCTAACCGTGCTTTTCCGATAGGCGAGCGCGGCCGTCACCGTGCGTAGGCGGGTGTGGTGGGACCTCCCCGCTTCTGGCGCTTTCCGGCCGCCGCGAGGGAAGCTCTGTCACGACCTTCCGTATGCCAGGAGACCCCATGAGAGCTATGGCTGCCCTTGCGTGCGCTTTCCTGTTCGCGTGCTCCGCCGAGACCGCTGACGGAGACGGCGCGGGACGAGGGCCGGTCGTCACGCACGGCGACGACGAGACCCCCGACCCCGGCCCCGCCGCGCCGGCGGCGAAGGAAGACGGCCGCCGCGCCCGCGCCACCGCGGGGGCGTTCGACCTCGGCCTGCCGACGCCCGCGTCCACCTCCTTCGTGTGCCGCCAGGGCGCGTTCTGCGACGATTTCGAGAGCGATCAGACCGGCTTCGCGCGCTGGACGGGCGTCGTGCGGAGCGGCGGCGGCAAGCTGGAGACAAACGGCGACTCGGCCTCGGTCGGCCGCAGCGCGATCACGTTCTTTGCGCCCGACCCGGCCTCGTACGTCTTCCTGGATCGCACCGCGGGCGGCGTGGGGACCACGTGGTCGGGCCTCGTCGGCTTCGCCTTGAAGGTGGAGACCGCCCCCGAGGTCCAGCTGGGCGGACCCGAGCTCTCGCTGAAGACCGCCGACGGCCCGGTCTCGGTGCGCGTCTCGGTGCGCCCCGAGGGGCTGGTGCTCGAGCAGCTCGCGCCCGAGTGCGGCAAGGATCGCTGCCACCCGATCGCGCACCTCATCGCGCCAGCGAAGATCGGCGCGTACTACCGCGTGCGTATCGGCTTGTCGGTCGGTGCGCAGAAGGCGCCGCCCTACGGCCGCGTCGAGACCACCGTCGACGATGGACCGCTCGTTGCGAATGACCTCGTCGTCCCCCTCTACGAAGGCGGCATCTCGCTCCGCGCCGGGATCACCGAGGGCGACACGAAGCGCGCGCTCGTGAGCCTCGACGACGTCTCGCTGTTCACGCGCTGACGCGCTCGGCGCGGGAGGCTTCGCTGGTCTGCGCGACGACGCCGTCGTGCGGGAGGAGGTTG
>JAYTBL010001091.1:0-6132 GCA_043736975.1 Polyangiaceae bacterium | reverse complement strand
AACCTCTGCTCGGGCAATCCCGTGACGGACACCGAAGTGAGCTGCCTGAAGTCCGCGCTGGCCGACGTCTGCACCGTGGATCCGACCTACGCATCGTGCCGATCACCCAACGGTTGCCCGGCGTTCACCCAATGCCTCCTGTCGTGCTCTCCGTGACGGAGGTTCGGTTCAGCGCGTCGTCACGTCCTCGGGCGCGCCCGACCGCTTGCGCTACCTGTTCGCTCGAGAGCATCCAAGTGTGCAGCGGCGCGCACGCCTTGCGTCGGACAAAGCGAACCAAGGACGGTCGGCGGTGGTGCTACGCACCGCTTACCGCGGCCGAGGTGACCCCTCTACGGCGTCAGGTACTTGTCCAGGAACGCGAGCGTCGTGCAGCTCGATCGCGGGAGCTGATCGCTGATGGCCGGGAAGCCGTGTCCGACCCCCGGGAGCTCGACCAGTGTCGCTCGCCCGCCTGCGGCCTGGAGGGCGGTCCGGAAGGTGCGCGACTGCTCGACGAAGACCTTCGTGTCGGCGGTACCGTGCGCGAGGAAGAACGGCGCGGACGACGACGCGACGTGCGTGATGGGCGAGGCGAGCGCGGCGACCGCCGGAGCGTCGCTGCCGAGCATGCCGATGACGCCGGCCCCTTCGGAGTCGTTGTTCGCCCACACCGTCGGGTCGCGGAAATCGGTCGGCGTGTAGTCCCCGACCACCGCCGCGACTTCCACGGACTGGGAGGCGAGCGACGCCGGACACGTGCCGTCGTCGAGGCCGGCGACGTTGCGTCCGACGCCGAGCATCGCCACCAGGTGAGCGCCCGCCGAGCCTCCGAGGGCGCCGACACGAAGCGGGTCGATGCCGTGCTCGGCAGCGTGCGCGCGCAGCCAGCGGACGGCGCAGCGAACGTCGGAGACCTGCGTGGGGAACGTGTTGACGCCTCCCGCTTCCACGAGGCGGTAGTTCACGGAGGCCGCGACGTAGCCGAGCGTCGTGAGCTTGGCGGCGACCTGGGCGTAGCCCTGCTTGTCGCCGGTCGACCAGCCGCCGCCATGCACGAGCACCACGAGCGGGTGCGTCCCGGCGGCCTTTGGCTGGTAGATGTCGAGCGCCTGCGGGCTGCCGTTGAGGGTCGCGTACACGAGGTCCTTCGCGGTCGTCATCGCTCCCGGGGCCGGCATCGACGGCAGCGTGCAGCTGTTGACGACCGCGATCGATTCGCCGGATGGAGCGGCGGCGTCGGCCTCCGGCGTGGCCGGCGTGGACCCGTCGGCGCTCGGACCGGGTGTCGCCCCGCTCTCCGTCGGCGCCGCGGAGTAGGAGGGAGTCGACGTCGGCGAGCTGGCTGGCGACGCATCCGAGCAGGCGGAGAGCAATGCGATAGCGAGCGCGATGTGGAGCCGAGTGAGCATCATGCGACAGTGTCAGCAAAGACCGGACCGCCTGCGGTGAGCCAGGGGAGCGGGATTTCGCGGGATTTCTTTGGTGGCAGGGGGAACGTCGCGGCGTCCGGGCGGACCGACCGTCGGTCAGGGGCGTGCGCGTACCGGGGGCGCGCGCGACGCCAGATCGGGCGCACCCGTGACCGAACGCAGCGCGATCGTCTCCGGCACGCGGGTTGCTCACGTCATGCGTCCATGACGCTGGCTCCTCGTGCTCACCGTCGTCGTTCTCGTTCCCACGCTCCTCGCGCCTGCGGGGTGCAGCGGCTCCGACGGCCCCGCAACACCAGCGAGCCCCGAAGCAGGCGACGCACAGACGCCGAGCGAGGGCGGTGGCAGCGCGACCGACCTCACTGGCGCGCTCGGCGCGCGCGGACTGGCGGTCGGCAAGGGGAGCTTCGAGTTCCTCGACCTCTCCCAGTGCTGCTCGACCTCATGCCTCGGAAACAATCCCTCGAGCCCGTACGGAGCGCTCTTCGTCCCGGCCGCGCCGGGGCAGCCCGCCGCCGCGGATCGGCCGGACGGCTTGTCGAGCACCTTCCGGCTCCGCGCGGATGAAGCGATCGTCTTTGTCGGAAGCACGCCGCCCGAGGTGAAGTACTTCGGGTTCACCCCCTACGTCGCCGATCGCGCAAAGGACGGCGGCGGGCGGAGGCTGGTCGCCGCGAGCGTCTCGGAGCCGGGCGAGGCGGTGTTCGGCAAGCGCACCGCCGTCATCGCCGCCGCCGATCGACGAACCGTGGAGGCGGTGACCGACTCCCTCAAGCTCGGCACCATCACCTTTCGCACCTACCTCGAGCCTTCGACCAAGACGGCCCCCGATCCCACGACGCTCGTCCGCGATCGCGTCCTTCGCTTCCGGCGCTGAGCGAGCTCCGGACGATCTCAACGGGAGCGCCGTCCGGCTTAAGTGGAGCACGTGAGATCCGACGGTCGACATCTGCGCGGTCGGTGCTAAGCCAGCTCCACGTCGGTACCTACGTTTGCATACAAGGTGGTCTCCATGCTCCAGGCTATGAAGTTGCTCGCTATTTTCACCATGACCGCGCTCGCGGCGGGTTGCACGAGCGAGACCGCAGGCGAAGACGGCCCCGGCGGCGAGGCGACCGACGAGTCCGACTTCACGTCGCGCGAGGGCTACGCGGCGCTCCGGAACCCGCGCGGCGGCGTCTACGTCTCGGTCGCCGCCTATGGCAAGCGCGCCTTCCTGGGCGACAACCAGCGCGGCATCGACATCGTCGACCTCACGACGATGAAGCCCGCCGGCACCATCGCAGGAAAAATCCCCGCCGACTCGCTCTCGGTGGCGGGCCGCACCCTCGCCGCCTGCGGCGATCGCGACGATCAGCCGCTCAACTGGGACGCGGTCTACGGCGCCTCCGACCGCAACTACATCATCACGTTGATCGACGCCCGGACCGGCGCGAAGAAGATCGAGATCGCCCTCCGCCTCCAGAAGTACCTGGAGTCGTCGTCGTCTTCCGGCTTCATCGATCTGCCCAACATGGCCTGTACGCTCGCGCCCGACGGCAAGAGCATCAGCGTCAGCTTCGCGCAGGCGAAGCTGCAGGACGAGGTCGTCACCTTCCCGCTGCCAGCCGCCTCGATCAGCTACGACTTCCGGGAGATCCCTGGCGCCACGCGCGTGAAGGTGGGCACCAGCGCGGACAACACGGTGACTGGATTCTCGTCGGGACCGCTCGGCCTCACCTACGCCGCGGGCGGCTACGGCCTCCGGCGGATCGCGCCGAACCAGACCGCGCCGCGCTCGCTCCGCGACCAGGACCGAGAGCACCTGCTCGGGCTGATGGAGCGCGGCGACCGTCTGTTCACGGTGAACCACGATGGCGCGCTCCTCGTCCTCGACGCGCAGAGCGGCGCGACGGTCGCGTCGGTCGACGTGCCCGACTGGCTCGAGGGCGTCGCGTTTGCGGGCTCGTACGTCCTGGCGGTCGGCCGCGCCGGCCTCATGGTCACCAAGGATCGCTGGGCACGCTGAGAGTGGATACGAGCAGCGGTGGGGAACAACCAGGGCGCGGTACCGCTTCTCATCGTCCATGCAGAAGCGCGACTACTTCGAGCGCATGATCGAGCAGGTCGCCGCCGCCGCCGCGAAGGTGATGGGGCTCGCGGCCGAGAGAAGGGTCGAGGATGCCGGGGCCGAGCTCGACGAAGCGTGGCGCGCGGGGCCCGGGCTAGGGCGAAAAGACGCGGCCCGGCTCGACGACGCGAGGCCGAGGCGGCGATCGCAGACGCGCGAGGAGAGGCGACGAGCGCGCGCGCCCTCCGCGCGCGCGCCGCTCGGATTCGCGGCCAGGGTCACCCGCCCGCGTTGCTGCACCGCCCGCTCGCGCACTTGCCGTGACCGTGGCAGTCGGAGTCGGAGCCGCATGCGCCGCACTTGCCTCCCGAGCACTTCCCGAAGCCCGCGCAGTCGGAGTCCGAGCCACAGGACGCGAGCGTGGAGGCCGCTGCTTCACCGCTGCTGCGGGCTTCGACGGGAGCCGTCGACGCTGCGGTTGCCACGAGGAGCGCGAGGACGAACAGCAGGCTCTTTCCCACGCCCCCCCCTCGTACGCTGGGGATCGCACCGACCTTCCTCCGTGGCTAGCGCGTGAACCCCGGCTCGCTCGTCAGGCCTTCATTCGAGCGCGCGGGCGGCCGTTGTCTTTGATGCGACCGCCATGGACTTCGCGCTCTCTCTCTCCCTCGTGACGGTGGTCATCGGCGTGATCGTCGCTGTCCTCAGCCTGAGAATGGGCTCGGCGCCGGGCTGGACCCGCTATCGCTCGCTCGCGCTGGTGGGGCTCACCGCGTCCGCGTACGCCGCGCTCAGCCTCGTCTGGGCGCTCGACGTCTCGCCCCATGCGCGCGGCCTGGTGCTGCGGGGGGTGGGAGTGGTCGCAGCGCTCCACGTGATGGCGTGGCAGTCGTACGTCGTGAAGCACCTCGGCCCGAGCCGGCGTGGCCTCGAACGCACTGTGACGGGGATCTCTGTCGCCCTCGCCGTCCTCTGGCTGGTGCCGGGGCTGATGTTCCGGGACGTCACGGTCGAGCTGTTGGTTCCGTGGCTCGGGCAGCGGTACCGCTTCCCGGACCTGCGCTGGACGGGCTCGCTCGCGTTCACGGTGCAGATCGCCCTCTTCATCCTCCCCCTGATCCGCTACGTCCAGGCGACGCGCGCCGGGCTTGCGGGGGCGCGCCTTCACACCCTCGCGCTCAGCGCCCTCTTGCTGGCTGCCGTCAACGATACGCTGGCCTCGAGCGGGGTCATTCACTCACCTCTGCTCGTGGCCTGCGGATTCGTGATGGCGGTGGGCGCGCTGGGATGGGATCTCACGCGCACCTTCGTGACCAGCGCACGGGAGCTCGACCGCCTCTCGAAGCGCCTCGAGCAGCTCGTCGCCGAGCGCACGCACGCGCTCGTCGAAGCCGAGGCGACGCTCCTCCGCACGGAGAAGATGGCTGCGCTCGGTCAGCTCTCCGCCGGCGTCGCCCACGAGATCAACAACCCGTCGGCGGCAGTCGGCGCGAACCTCGCCTACCTGAGGGATGCGCTCGCCCGAGGCGAGATCCCGCACGATGCCGTGCAGTGCGCCGAGGAGTCTCTCGAGGGCGTGGCGCGCATCACGAAGATCGTCGCCCAGCTGCTCGACTCGGGTCGTGCGGCCGCGCACGCCCGCGGCAACCGCGGCAGTACGGTCCTGCGCCGCGCCGTACAGCACGCGCTCACGAGCTCGAAGGCGCGCTTCTGCGCCCACCTCGCGACCTCGGTCGACATTCCGCACGACCTCTTGGTGCGCGCGGACGAGTCGTCCCTCGTGCAGGTGCTCGTCAACCTCCTCGTCAATGCCGCGCAATCCATCCCCGTGGGCCGCGACGCCGGGCTCGTCTCCATCCGGGCCACTGTCGAGGGCGACCGCGTCGTGATCGACGTCACCGACAACGGCTCGGGCATGTCGGAGACGACGCAGCGCCGCCTCTTCGAGCCGTTCTACACGACCAAGTCGCAAGGGCAGGGCACGGGCCTCGGCCTTTCGGTCTCGCTCGGCCTCGTGCGGGCTATGGGCGGAGAGTTCGTCGCTTCTTCGAGCCCCGCCGGTACGTCGATGAAGATCATCCTGGAGCGAGGGGAGGCGCCGCCTCGCGTGAGCGCGCCGCCCGGTGTCGAGGCCAGCCCCCGCCGTCGACTGCTCCTCGTCGACGACGACCGCGCAGTGGCTCGCGCGCTCGCTCGCGCGCTCGGCAAGACCCTCGAGGTGACGCTCGCGACCGGCGTGGCCGATGCCCGCGAGAAGCTCCAGCACCAGACCTTCGACATCGTCCTGAGCGACGTCCAGATGCCCGACGGCGGGGGGCGGCGCGTCTACGAGGAGCTCGCGGCGCGCACTCCGGAGCTCGCGAAGCGCGTGATCCTGTTCAGCGGCGGTCCCCCCTCGGAGAAGGACCGCGCGTTCTTCGAGACCAACGACGTCACCGTGCTCGAGAAGCCGCTCGCCGCGGGCGTGCTCCTGGAGGCGGTGCAGCGTCTCTGCGGTTGACGCGGGAGCCGCGCCGTCTGGACTTCGCATGGCCTGGACGGTAAGGCCCCGATCCACGTCGCCATGAGCATCTCGCTCCTCGACTTCGATCTCGATCGCTACCTCGCGCGCGTCCGCGGGTTCGATGGGCCGCGCTTCGAGGTCGCGACCGAGGCGACGGTGCCGTTTCA
>JAYTBL010001090.1:0-6132 GCA_043736975.1 Polyangiaceae bacterium | reverse complement strand
CTCGCGCGCCTGACGGCCCGCGCGATAGCTGTAGTTTGCATGCGAAAAGGTCGCGCGCGTCTTCTCGAAGCGGTACGCGAGCAGCCCGAACACCAGCGCGTCGCGCTTGTACTCGGCGCCCTTGAAGATGTGCCGCACGAAGTAGAAGTAGGGCACGGTGAGCGGCACCAGCGCGAGCTGCTCGAGCACCGCCGGGCGCACGGTGGGGGTATCGATCACGTACGCGACGTCGACCGCGCCCCACGCTTCGGGCCCGGCCGTGGCGAGGTACTCACGGAGCGCCGTCGCGAACGCGCCGCTGTCGCTGCCGGCGGCCGTCGCCTGGAGCGCAGGCGGGAGCGCCGAGATCATGTGCGTCGCGAACTCGCCGCGGGAGGCCTCGTCGCTCAGGGCTAGGAGCGCGAGCGTCGCGATGCGCTGCACGTGCTTCGGCGCCTGCGCGTCGTTGTAGAGGCGCGTGAGCGTCTCCATCGAGGCGGGGCCGCCCATCCGACCGAGCGCCCACGCGATGCAGTAGTCGCGCAGCCCCCGGCCGCCGGCCGCGACCTCGGCGCCGGCGGGCGCGGTGCCCACCAAGCGCAGGAGCAGCGGCTCGGCCTCGCGGACGCGCAGCTCGCCCGCGCGCCAGATCGCGCGCTCGAGGTTCCACGACTTCTGGTGGCCCTCGCGCTTGAACCACCGGCGATCGGCGCCCGAAGCGGCGAGCCGCTCGAGGACGCGGTCCTTCTGTGCCTGCGCGGCGCCTCCCGCAGAGGCGTTGCCGCGCGCGTTCGCGGGCGTGGCGGCCGCCACGGGGAGGGGCGGCGCCGGCCGCGGCGCGCCCTCGGGCAGGTAGCCCTTCTCGAGCTGCTGCGTGACGAGCTTGTCGAAGACGCGCTCCGCCTCCGCCTGCGCTACTGGGGCGACGGTCTTGGAACCGTCCTTCAGCGGCGCGCCGCGCTTTCCGTACCGGAAATTGACGACGAACTGCCCCGCGCCGACCTCGCACAGGTCGATGGCGTAGACCTTCTCGCTCCGGCCCTCCGCGAAGATGAGCGTCGTGGACTTGATCAGCTTCAACGGACGAGCCTCCGGATCCCGCCGTGCGCGCGGTAGAACCCGCCGCGCGAGGACTCGCGGACCTCGTCGACCACGTAGGTCGCGCCTTCCTGGCGGAGCTCCTTCGGGAACTGCACGTTCCAGCCGCGCTCGAAGCCGCTCGAGACGACGCGCACGCGCAGCTGCGTGCCCTCCTTGAACACCTCCACGACGACGCCGCTGTCGACGTCGACCGTGGTCTCGACCTCACCAGGCGTGGCGACGGCGACCGGCTTCGGCGCGCTGATCGCGCGCGCGGTGGGCACGGTGCCCGCCTTGGCCGCGGTGATCGCCGCCTCGCTGGCATCGATGCACGCGAGCGTGCCGTCGGTGGTGACGATGTAGAGGCGGTTCTTGAAGAACTGCATCGAGAAGGCCGAGCCGCAGCCGGTGTTCAGCTTCCAGAGGCGCGCGCCCGCCTCGTCGAAGCAGTAGACGCTCGAGCAGTTGTCTCCGGCGAAGACGTACCTTCCGTCCTCGGCCGCGGCGCACGAGAACACCTGCGCGTCGCACGAGTAGACCTTCTCGTCGGTGCCGCGCTTCGTCCAGCGATGCACCTTGGCGGCGGTGGTCGCGGCGTAGACCGTCGACTCCTCCTGCCAGCCGAAGAGGACCGCGCCCGACGTCGGCTGGTGCCAGATCTCGCGTCCGTCCTCCCAGTCGTACATGGTCACGCCGGTGGAGTGCCCGTGGTAGACGCCGAGCTCGTCGCAGCGGACCATCCAGCCGGCGCGGCCGCGGCCCGCATGACGCCACTGGGTCTCGTCCTCGTGGTTGAAGACGGCGACGTTGCCCTGCGCGTCCGACACCCCGAGGACGCCGTCCTTGATGTCGAGCCAGTAGATGTCCACGTCATCGGCGATCTCGTACGCAACGCGCGGGACCTTTCCCCCCAGGTCGTACACTTTTCCGTCGTCGCAGCCGGCGTAGAGCCAGTCGTCGTCGGCCACGATGCTCTTCACGCCGTCCGGCAGGCGGAACTGATCGAGGAGCTTGCCCTCGTGATCGAGCGAGAAGATCGAGCCGCCCTCGTTGCCGACCCAGCAGCGGGCGTCGTCGATGAAGACGCCGAACGCGCGATCGGAGCCGGCGCTGAAGCGCCATAGCACCGGCGCCGCGGTCGTACCCTTCGCAGATTTCTGGCTGACGATCTCGCGGCGCGTGATCGAGCGCTTCGCGGTCTGCCCGATCACCGCGGCGGCGTAGCCCTTCTTCGCCTTCTCGCCGAGCTTCTTCGCCGCATCGGCCTTCGCCTTGTCGGGGGAGGGAAACTCCTTCGCCTGGGTCTGGCCGGCGTCGCCGATGCGCCCGAAGCGGACGGTGAGCGTCGCGCCATCCACCGTGACCTCGTAGAACTTGTGGGACTTGCCACCGTCCTCCGAGAGCTCGAGATACGTCTTCTGCGCCATGGCGAGGCAGGGTAAGCGCGTCCCTCCTTCACAGCCAAGGGTGAACGGTCAGCGCGCCTCACCGTCGTCGGGGATCTCGGTCCATCCCTCGGCGATCTGCGCGGCGATCTGGCGCTCCGCGTCACGCCACGCGGCGGCGCCGCCGGTGAACGCCACGTTCACGGTCTCGATGGCCTCGCCGCGCAGGCGGCGGATCGCATGCGAGCTGCCGGTGAGCGTGATCTGCCAGGTGGCGCCGTCCTTGGTGAAGATGCGCGCGTCGCGCGTGGTCGAGGCAGAGGCGACCGGCTTCGGTGCGGCGGCCACCGCGGCGGCGGCCGGCGCCTGTGCCCGCGGCGCGTCGTTGGTGGGCGGCCAGGTCACGTCGTCGCGCACGCCGATGTAGCTCGGGAAGCGCGGAACGCCGTCGGTGGTGAGCTCCTGGTAGCGGAACGTGATCACCGCGCCGATCGCCGGCGGGCTCGCGCGTTCGGCGTCCGAGAAGCCGGTACCCACCGAGAAGCGCGTGCCGTCGGGGAGATCGCACTCCAGCGCGCCGAGCCGACCCTTGTGCCGACCCGCGCCAGGCAGGTGCGCGATGACGAGGGCCTCGGTGTCGTGGAAAGTCTTCACCTTGAGGAGGGAAGAGGAGCGCCCACTCTCGTACTTCGACCGGGGCCTCCTCATCATGAGGCCCTCGCCGCCGAGCGCCTCGACCCGCGCCAGCTCCCCGCGCACGTGATCGAGGCCGCGACAGAGCTCGTGGGGGTGCGCGCGGAGGTGCGCCACGGCGCGCGTGGCGAGGAGCGTCTCGATCGCGGCGAGGCGATCCTCGAAGGGCCCGGGCTGCGACGGCGCGTCGAAGATCAGGTACGAGATTTCGCGCCACGCTGCGTCCGAGCGATCCTGTCGCCGCACGACGCTCACGGTGCGCTGGAACTTCTTTCGACCGCCGAACAGCTCGCCGTCGAGCGGCATGTCCTTGGGCAGCGCATCGAGGAACCAGGCCGGCGCCCAGAAGGTGTTGCCCAGGCGCGAGACGAGCTTTTCGCCGTCCCAGTAGGCGCGGACGCCGTCGAGCTTCTCGCTCATCCACCAGCCGGTGAGATCGACATCGCTCTCCCAGGTATGCGCAAGCAGCAGCGCCGGCGCGACGCCCTCGCCCCTCCCGACACTCGTACCCGTCGCGCTCGCGCTCGCGCTCGCACTCGCACTCGCACTCGCGCTCGTCCCGACGCGCGCGATCTCCACGTCCTCCCCGCGCAGCGCCTTGAGGTGCTTGCAGGTCCGCTTCTCGATCGCGAGACCCTGGTGCATCCACGCCGGACAGGTGCACGAGTAGACCCCCGCGGTGTTCTTGAGCACGTAGGGCTTCGATCCCGAGCCCTGGACCTCGCGCGACTCACCGTCGGCGAGATCGTTCGCCATGGTCGCGGCGGTCGCGGCGCCCGCGGGCACTTCCTTCCACCACGGCCGGTTCTTCTCGCTCACGCCCCCATGCTAGCCTCGGCGCAGAAAATTGGTGACGACCCGCGCTCACGTTCTCGAGGTCCCCTTCGCGATGCGCGGCGTCGCCACCGCCGGCGGTGCACGCTGGGACGCGGCGCACGGCGTCTTCCTCCACCGCGGCGAGCGCCTGCCCGCGAGCCTCGCGCCGTTCCGCCCCGCGCCGCTGTCGCTCGAGAGCGACGTCGAGAGCGCGCTGAACGACGATCCGCCGGCGCCGCCGCTCGCGCCGACCGGCGAGATCACGCCGCGCGCGCACCAGCGCGAGGGCGCGGCCGCGATCCTCGCCGCCGCGCAGGCAGGTCGCTCCGGCTTCCTCCTCGCCGACGACGTCGGGCTCGGCAAGACCATCACCGCCTGGGACGCCATCCTCCGGCTGCCGGCGAAGATGAAGATCGGCGCGGTGCTCATCGTGTGCCCGCTCTCGGTGGTCGCGCACTGGCGGCGCACCGTGCAGGCCATGGGCGACGGCGGCAAGCGCGTCGTCATCCTCAACTACGACCGTCTGGGCAAGCTCTTCGAGGTCACGCCCGAGGCGCGCAAGAAGATCCGCAGCAAGAAGGGCCTGGCGCGCGCGGGCAGCGCCGCCGAGTTCGACGTGATCGTGTGGGACGAGAGCCATCGCCGCAAGAACCCCACCTCGGCGCGCTCCAAGCTCGCGGTGAAGCTCGACGCGAAGGCGAAGTTCATCCTGTGGCTCTCCGCGACCGCGGGTCAGAACCCGCTCGAGCTCTCCTACCTCGCCTCGCTCCTCGCGAGCGTGACCGGCGCGCGCGTCACCGAGCTCAAGGACTTCGAGGCGTGGTGCACCAAGATGGATCTCGGCGTCGCGCGCGGCGCGTTCGGCAAGTGGGAGTGGCGCGGCGATCCCGCGGACTGCGAGAAGGTCCGCGCCCTCCTGTTCGACGGCAAGCCCGCGGCGGGGCTGCGCCGCCGCCCCGAGGATCTCGCGGGCTGGCCCGAGATCAACCGCATGCTCACGCCCATCGAGCTCGGTCCCGAGAAGCGCGCGCTCTACCAGGCGGCGTGGACCGAGTTCCGCGCGGCGATGGACCTCGCGCGAGGCGGGAAGGGGCGCGATCCGAAGTCGGCGCTCGTCGCCGCGCTGCGCCTCCGCCAGAAGAGCTCGCTGCTCCGCTCCGCGGGCACGGTGGAGCTGGTGAGCGAGCTCCTCGAGAACGGTCACCAGGTCGCGATCTCGGTGGCGTTCCTCGATACGCTCGCCGCGATCCGCGAGGCGCTGGAGAAGGACGGCGTCGCGTGCGCGGCCATCCACGGCGCGCTCTCGGCGACGCACCGCGAGGCGGAGCGCCTGCGCTTCCAGCGCGGCGAGGCGAAGGTGGTGCTCTTCACGGTCGAGGAGGGAATCTCGCTGCACCAGGGCGAGCACAGCGCGACCTTCGGGAGCGCGTGCCTCGTGGGTCACGAGGCCAACGACGTCGTCCGCAGCGAGGTGATCCACGACCTGCGGTGGTCGGCCATCCAGACCGCGCAGATCGAGGGCCGCTGCCATCGCGACGGTCGCTTCGCTCAGATCTACTGGACGTACGCGGACGGTACGGTCGAGGACCGGATCGCGCGCGTGGTCGCGCGGCGCATCCAGACGATGAAGTCGATGATCGGCGACGACACCGAGACGCTCCGCGAGATCGAGCGCCTGCTCGTCGAGGCGCAGTGACGCGGTCGCCGTGGCTCAGGGGCGCACGGTCACGGGCACGGCGAGCGGCGCCTCCACGAACGGGCTGACCCGGGCCGCGCCGAGCGCCGCCGTCACGCAGGCCTCGGCCCCGGGCAGCGAGCTCGTCACCTTGCCGACGCGCACGCTCGAGCGTCCATCGGCGGCGAACGTGAGCGTGGCGCGAACGACCGGGTCGTCGGCGGCGAGGCAGGCGCGTGCGGCGCGCGTGGCGTTCGCGATCGCCACGTTGAGCGCGCCTGCTGCGGGGCGCAGGCTGGTCGCCGCCGAGCCTTGCGGCGTCGCGGCCTCGGTCGCGACCGCGCCGCGGGCGTCGGTGGCGCGGCGCATCGCGGCGCCGAGATCTTCGGCCCCGCCGGCGCTCGTGGGCAGATCGCGCAGCGCGATCGCGGCCTCGGTGGGCGCCCCCGGGCTCGCCGGACCGCGTGCGGCGCGCGCGCTCCGCTCCGGCGTGGCCGAGGCGAG
>JAYTBL010001089.1:0-6133 GCA_043736975.1 Polyangiaceae bacterium | reverse complement strand
GAAGCGCGAGCGGCCTCTGCTCTGGCATCGCCGCCACGATACCAGGTGCCAGGTCCCTCGGCCCGGCATCGTCCGGCAGAGACCAGGCCGCGGCGCGTTCACTCACGTTCTCGCAGCGCACGAGCCAGCTCCGGTGGACGCGCAGGAACGCGCGTGAGGGCGAAGCAATTCGTTCGGCTCGTCCGCTCTCTCCGACCGCGACACACGAGGGCGCTTTCGCTATGTTCTGGACACGCGCCTTCGGTTCGCGTCGATGGCTCTCGTCGCTTCCGCGGTGGCTGGTGCGGCCGTCGTCGTCTCCGGATGCCAGCCGTCACCACCGGTTCCCCACGTGGCAACGCTCGATGACGCGCCGAATCGCCCGGTCGAGGAACCCGTGGCCAAAGCGACCGCCTCCGCTTCCTCGTCGGCGCCTCCGTCAGCCACGCCGCCCGCGAACAGCGGCAACCCCGACGCTGGCTTGTGTCGCTTTCGTCCCGACGTTCTCGCGCTTCCTCCCGCTGGAGGCCGATGCGACGCGACGCAATGCGGGGCGGCAAAGGGCAGCTGTGTCTGGGAGGTTTCGGCTGCAACACGGTCTGCGCGCTCTCGACAGCGGACGAAGGCAAGCGCTGCACCGATCGTGCTGACTGCCAGGGCTTCTGCATCATATCGAAGGACGTGAAGAAGGGCGCACAGGCGTCTGGCACGTGCAGCAAGACGAGAGTGAGCTTCGGATGCTGGAACCAGGTGCTCAGGGGAGTCGCCGGCGGCCTCCTTTGCACCGATTGAGGATAGGGCGTCGCTCAGCGCCGAGGATCGCGCCGCGACCGCTTCATTCGCCCCAGCGCACGTTGCGGCACGCGGGGGCGGAACATGACGGTCGACACCGCAAGCTACTTGGGGTCGCTGCCCGCGGCGGGCGGCGAGGCCTTCTCCTCGCTGTCCTTCTTCTGATCGCCGAGGACGGTCTTCAACGGGCAGGCCGAGTAGATCGGGCACTTCTTGCATCCGGCTGCGAGCGCGATGGGGCATAGGGTCATGGCAGGGACCTATCACGTGCCCGCGGATCGCGCGCTGATGTTCCCCGGCTCCGACGCGCGCCCGATGTCTTCGTCATCGTCGACGATCTCGAGCGTCGGCTCGGCCTCGGCGCACCCGGACCCGGTCAGCGGCAGACGCCGGCGCCATTTGGCTGCGGGGCGCACGTCGTCTGCCCGAGGCACCGGCTCGATCCGGGCATGATCGCGACGTTCTTGTCGTCGCAGTCGTTGTCGAGCGGCGAGAAACCCACATCCTGCGGGCACCCCGGGCGGCCGGTGCCAGGCTGCCCATAGCCGTCACGATCGAAGTCGATGAACATCGTCACCGACACGCCCTGGTCGTCGACCACTCCATCGCAGTTGTCGTCGACGCGATTGCACACCTCGGGCAAACCGGGGTGGACGCTCGCGTTGCTATCGTCGCAGTCGGCGTCGCACGAGTCCCCGTTGCAGCAGCGGGCGTCGACGAAACCGTCGCGGTCGCTGTCGCGGAATCCGTACGTCGTCGGATCGCAGTCCTCGTCGATGTTCTCCGGCGGATCGCAGACCTCGGTGTTGCTCGGGAACCTGCGTGCATCGCGATCGTCGCAGTCGTCGCCGCCACACTCGATGGAGACGTGCCCATCGCCGTCCGCGTCGGCCTCGACGTCACAGCGCCGCGGCGTGCAGCGGGTGATCGACGAACTTTTCCGAGCGACCCATGGGCGAGAAACAGTAGCCGAACGTACGGACCGGCGCGACCGCTCGCGCGTTCGTCCGAGCTCGCCCTCGCCTGGCCTCCTCGGCCGCCTCAGGTGGCGGGTCTCGCGAGCGCGGCGCGAACGGCGTGTCGCCTGGGTCGCCTTCCTCCGGCGTGAGGCCCGCCCAACCGATCACGTCCAGGACGATGACATGCAGTCCGCACATCGTGACCAAAGTGGAGCGGGCGCTCCTCGTCGGTGCTCGCGCGTGGCTGGGGCTCGAGACCATGCGCGAGCTCGGTCATCGACGGCCAGCGGTCCTCGGGCCGCGCGCGCAGCGAACGTTCGATCGCCGGCCACACGCGGTCGACGAAAAGGTCCGCGCCCGTTTCTGACCAGGGCGGTGTACCAACGTCGTCGGCTCCTCTCGCCGCGTACCCGATCGCCCAGGGCCATCATTGTCTTACGCCGGATGGGGCGTCACGCAGCAGCTCCACCAGGATGGCGAGCTCTTCCGCGTCGCTTGGCGTCGTAGCGGACCGGGCGCCCGCGGTCGGTCTCGATCACCCACTCCACCGGCTCGCCGGTGAGGCGCAGCGCGAGGAGGCGCTCGAGCAGCGCGCGCGTGAGCGCCGTCTCCGGCGGAGCCTCGAGCCGTGACGGGCGGACGAGCTCGACGAGCTTTCGCACCAGACCCGCGAAGAAGTCGAGCGCCGCGGGCTCCTCTTCCACCACCGGCTCCTCCACCTCCGCGACGGGCCCGTCCACGCGCGGCGGCGCGACGATCGGCGCCAGCGCGGCGACGGACACGCGCACCGGAGCAGGGCGCTGCGGCCCGGCGTCACCAGTGGCGCGATCGACCAGCGCGGGCGCCCGGCACGAGGCGACGCGCATCAGCACCGGATCGGGCCGATCTTTGGCCATCTCCGCCGCAGGGCTCACGTCCTGACGCGCGCCCAGCAGCCGCAGATCCCACGCGTACGCCGCGAGCTCCTCGGCGCTCGTGCGCTTCGCCCCGGTCGCGGCGGCGAGGATCCGTGACAGCCGCTCCAGCACCAGCTCGAACACCGCGGCCAGCGCCTCGTCGAGGTGCACGGTGCTGCAGTCGACGAACAGGCGGCCGGTGATGGGCAGCACGCCGTGGTGCATCCCGACGACCGTGCGGACGCGCGGGACGCGGAAGGCATCGGTGCCGTCGCGCCGCTCGAGCTGGACGTTGGGAGAATCGGGCCACGTTCGATCCATCCAGAAGACGCCCACGCAAGCGATCGGCGGCTCCGTTCAGCCGGCCGCGGCCGACCGCCGCGCGAGGAACGGCACCGGCAGGCGGACCACCCCGACCGTGTTCAGCGGCGTCGCCAGGTCGTCGAACGCCGCGTTGGTCGCGAGGTCGTCGACGTCGACCATCGCCGCGGTCGGCCAGCCGTCCGTGTCCTCGATGTTGCGCACGTGGCGCATGGTCGTGAAAACCGCGATGACCCGCGTGCTCCGTGCCGCGAGCCGCAGGAGGCCCGACTCGCCGCGCATCCCGTCCTCATCCGCGAGGGGGAAGGTGAGAATGCAGTTTACACGCATCTCGTCGGGCAAGGCCAGCGTGGCCCGGGGCGGCGCCGCGTGCCTCACCTCGCCGGTCCGCCGATCGCGCAGCTCCTTCGTCACGTCCTCGAAGGTGACCACCTTCTCGAGCGCCGCCGCCTCGGCATCCGTCAGGTGGACGACCGCGGCCGCCTCGTGGCCTCGGAGATCGGCGGGCCACGGGGGCGGATCGCCGGTCCGGCGGCGCGCCGTGGCCTCGCGCAGCCGCGCGAGGGACCACGGGTAGCCACGCACGTCGTCGAAGACGCTCGCGTCGTGGTCCGCAGGCTCTTGCTCGCCGCGGCTCACCGCCTCGCAGATCGGCGCGAGCGAGCGGAGCAGCCGCGCCGTGGCCGCCGCGATCTCGGCGGTCAGCGCCGGGAGCGGGACCTCGGCGGCACGGAACACCACGCGTACCGGCTGCGTGAGCGGCAGGGAGATCGGTGTCGCGACTCCCGCCTCGTCGACGCGAGCGGCCGCGACCCTCGGCTCCTCGTGGATCTCGATCTCGCCTTCGGCCTGCGTGGCGCCGAGCTCGGCGAGCGTCGCGCGGAGCGCCGGATGCGCCGGCTGCCGACGGCGCGAGGCGCCGAGCTCGCCGGCGGGCAGATGGATGGCGGGCGCGTCGTACGGGGAGGGCTTGCCCTCGGGCGCGCGGTACGGCGCATAGGCCGCCTTCCCCACGTGGAGCGTGGGGATCAGGTCGAGGGCTACGAGCGCGCCCTGGACCGTCGGCCAGCGCGCGCTGCGCAAGACGGTCGCGACGCGTCCGGAAAGCTGCACGTGATCCTGCAGGAGCGACTCGCAGAGCCGCAGGATCTGGGTGAGCGCGGCGATCGCTCGTTCCGCGGACCTGCCGCGCGCCCAGATCACGCCCTCGAGCCACGCTCCGAGCTCGACGGGCGCGGCCTCGGCGCCCGTGTAGACGAGGAGCGGATGCTCCGGCGTCCCGCCGCGGATGGCCGCGAGGGCGAGCGGTCGTCCCACGGCATCCTGCAGCAGCGGTAGCGCGAGCAGCGCGGTCTCCTCGATGGTCAGCGTGGCGCCGCCGCGCGCGAGCCGCGCGACGTCGGCCGCGATCGCGCCCAGGGTGTGCTCGAGCACGTCGCGCCGTCGCTCGAGGACCTCGACCCCGATCCCCAGTCCTGCGGAGCCCTCCTCGCCCTGCGCCACCAGGCCCGTCAGCGCGGTGAGCGCAGCGGCGAACGCGGAAGGGACGCGTGCGCGCACACGCTGGACCAGCTCGCTGTCCATGCGTATCTCGGAGCGCGAGGCGTTCGTCGGCAAGCGCTCCGAGTCGACGAGCACGCGGATCGGGAGCTCCGACGCCGCGCCTTCGCGCATGCCGAGCGCGGACCCTTCGGCGAGCGCGAGGCCGAGATCGAGGTACGCGGTGCGCGGCGGGCGCCCCGGCACGTACGCGAGGATCTCGAGCGCGCCGCGTCGCAGCGACGGCTCGTCGAGATCGACGCGCAGGAGCAGTGGCATCGGGCACTGGCTGCAGCGGCGTGCCCTGCGCGGTGATGGCGAGCGGCGCGTCGTGGGCTGCTTCTGCGAGCAGGCGCACCTCGCGCGGCGCCTCGGCGCGCACGATGCGGCCGAGATCGCCGAGCCGCACCTTCTTGCGGACGTGCACGCGCATCGCGGGCGCGCCGAGATCGTTCGGCCGCGGGATTGCCGTGCTCTCGGGCACGTCGCCGGCGCCGTCCTCGTCGATGTGCTTCGGCCCCCAGCGCTGCGCTCACGGCGATGCCGAGGACGCGCAGCGCCGCGCTGTCGGTACCCTCGGCCTCGGGGGTGAGCACGTGGTCGCGGGCGCGCACCACGGCGGCGGCCGCGAGCGGCCTGCCGTCGAACGTAAAGACCACTTCGTCGGCGTCCCACGTGAGGTCGAGCCGCGTGGCGCCGAGCGCGACCGCGACGCGCGCGATCTCGCGTCCGTAGAGGTGGAGATCGACGAGGAGGTGATCGCGCAGCTTGGCGATGGCCTTGCGCGCGTCGACCTTGATCTTGCCGCGCGCGACGATGGTGCGAGGGCCGTCGCCGCGGTCAGGCCTCCGCATCTCGCCCCACCGCGGCGTCGAGGAGGTGGTCGACGACGCGCTTGTCGAGCGGCCCTTTTGTCAGCAGCAGCGCGCGGCCCAGGAGCTGCGCGGCGAGCGTGGGGTCGCGGCGCGCATGACGGCGCGCGAGGCGAACGGTGTCCGGCGTTGACGAACAGCGCGGCGGAGCTCCCCCACGGCAGCAGCCCGGCCTCGGCGCCCTGGAGGACGCCGCGGAAGGTCGCGAGCCGCACCGACGCGATCTCTCGCCCCGCGGCGGCGAGCACCCGCGCCAGCTCCGCGCACAGCGCCACGTCCTCGCCGCGTACGTCGACCGCCGCGACGAACGCGCACATCTGCTCTGCGTCCAGCACCGGGAGGCTCGCGATCCGCCGGAGCAGCGGGCCCAGGGTGAGATGGCGCACGACGGGGCGGCCCGCTGCCGCGAGGGCAAGCGTGATCGGCGAGCTCGCGTCGGCCACGAGCACCACCTTGCGCGCGATCGGCGAGCGCGCCCGCTCCACGGCATAGAGCGGCATGGTGCGCTGGCCGTTCACGGGATCGACGAGCGGCACCGGCACGCTCTCGGTGCGCGGGCGAAGCGTGGGCGCGAGCGCCGCCTCGAGCAGGATCGCGTAGCGCGCGCAGCTCTCCGACGCGGCCTCCTCGGCGGCGCGCTGCAGCTGATGATGGAGCTCCTCGAGCAGCGGCCCGGCGACGATCTCGCGCACGCGCTTCAGCAGGCGGCGGTGCTCGCGATCGCGGCGGACGTTGTCGCGGCTCAGCGTAGGGGCGAGGTGGGGGCTGTCGATCT
>JAYTBL010001088.1:0-2407 GCA_043736975.1 Polyangiaceae bacterium | reverse complement strand
TTCTGCGCCAGCGGCGTCGAGCGATTCCTCGACGCGCTCTTCGGCGCGAAGCGCGGCGCGTTCACCGGCGCCGATCGCGACCGCCTGGGGCTGGTCCGCAGCGCGGAGGGAGGGACGCTCTTCCTCGACGAGATCGGCGACATGCCGCTCGAGGCTCAGGCCAAGCTCCTCCGGATGCTCGACACGCGTCACGTGACTCCCCTGGGCAGCCATGTGGCGGAGGCCGTCGACGTTCGCGTCGTGAGCGCCACGCACCGCCCGATCGTCCAGCTGGTGCAGGAGCAGCGCTTTCGGGCCGATCTCTACGCGCGGATCAGCGCGCACACGATCGTCTTGCCACCGCTCCGGCAGCGGAAGGAGGACCTCACACGCATGGTCGAGAGCTTCCTGGCGCGCCACGGCGGCACCTACCGCGTGACGCCGGGCTTCATGATCGGGCTGCTCTCTCTCCTACGACTGGCCGCTCAACGTGCGCGAGCTCGAGACCACGATCAAGCGCGCCGTCGCGCTCGCCGACGGTCCCACGCTCGATGAACCGCAGCTCTCGCCGGCGGTGCGCGAGGCGGTCCGCGCGGCACGCGCGAACGATCAAGCGCAGACCAAGATCCCATTCCGGTCGAACGCACCACCCGAGGCGGAGCTCCGCGCGCTCCTCCGCAAGCACGCGGGCAATGTCGCCGGTGTGTCGCGCGAGCTCGGGAAAGACCGGGTTCAGATCCACCGCTGGCTCAAGGTCTACGGGCTCTCGGTCGACGACTTCCGGCCTTGAGGACCGCGCCGTCGGACGAGCGCGAGCGCGAGCGCGGCCGCCGCGGCCAGGAATCCAATCGTGGAGGGAGGTCCGCCCACGCCGCTAGCACTGCACCGCGAGACCTCCTTCGTCGCCCCCTGGTCGTCGCTGCTCGAGGACGACGGCGTCGGGGCTGCGGTGGGGGCGCGAAGCCGCAGGTCTTCGACGTGCTCTGGTAGAAGTTACCTCCCCCCACGCAGTCGAGGCACGCCTGCTTGGTGCTCGCGGAGAGCTGCTTGCAGCCGCTGTACGTGCCGATGCTCGTTGCTGACGCCGCGCTCGGCATGAGCGCGAGAAAGGCAAAGCCACCGATCGTGAGAATGCGTTTCATGGTTCGGTTGGGGATCCTTGTGTCGAGGCGTGTTGGATTGCGCGACGAAGCGCTTCGGAGCACGGCGCGTGCCCGCTCGCCGCGCGACGGCCTCCAACGAGTTGCGCGGCTGATGGCTCGTCGTGCGTCACGCATCCGGAACAGCTCGTGAGCCGTCACGCATCCGGGACAGCGGCGCGAGTGTGCCTCCTTTCGTGTGTCACGCTCGAGAGGCACTGCGCGTGACCGTCACGCATCATGTGAGGGACGCCTGCTCGGAGGGCGCTACAGGATCGGTCGCAGGCTCGGCTCGGGGGGATGGGCGCGGTCTACGCCGCCGAGCAAGAGGACCTCCACAAGGCAGTAGCGGTGAAGGTTCTCCTTCCCTCGAAGGAGATCACTCCTGCGAAGCTCGCTCGCTTCAAGCAGGAGGCTCTCGCCGCGGCCAAGCTCGGACATCCGAACATCGGGCAGGTGACCGACTTTCAGTCGCGGCCCGACGAGCCTGCGCTGATCGTCATGGAGATGCTCCAGGGCGAATCGCTCCACGCCGTGCTCCAACGCGAACGAAAGCTTCAACCCCGGCGCGCCGTCTTCATCGCCATGCAGATCCTCGCCGCCCTCTCGGCCGCCCACGCGGCGGGCATCGTTCATCGCGACATCAAGCCAGCGAACGTCTTTCTCACCGAGACCCTGGCGATGGCAGACCTCGTGAAGGTCCTGGACTTCGGGATCGCGAAGACGCCCGACCTCCGGTCGAGCTTCGTCACCGAGCCCGGGCGGGTCCTCGGCACGCTGGCGTACATGGCGCCGGAGCAGCTGAGGCACGGCGGTGGTGACCATCGGGTCGACCTCTACGCGGTCGGAGTGTGCCTCTTCGAGATACTCTCTGGCTCGCGCCCTCATCACGCAAGCACGCTCGCCGAGCTCGCCGCCATCTTCGAGGCTCCCCCGGCAGCGCTCCGAATGTTTGCCCCCGAGCTCGACCCGAGCCTGGTCGACGTGGTCGAGCGCGCGTTGCGCATGGTCCCGGAGGAGCGGCCGCCGAGAGCGCTCGACATGCTCTCCAGCCTCGCGCCCTGGGGACCGCGCAACGTCGCGGTGACATCCGCGAACCTCTCTCACGCGCCAGCGACCGAGGTGTTCACGATCGGCGTCACCGACCAGGATTCCGCGGCGAACCTCATCGAGGTGCCGGTCCACGCGCCGCCGGGCCCGCTACCACCTCCAGCGCCGCAGCGGCCGCGAACATCGAGGGTGGTCGCGGCGCCGAGCCCCGAGCTCTCCAAGGCTTCGCTGCAGTCGTT
>JAYTBL010001087.1:0-6134 GCA_043736975.1 Polyangiaceae bacterium | reverse complement strand
CCACGGCGAGCTGGTGGGCGTGATCACCGCGGAGATCCTGCGCACCACCGCCGGTGACCCCGACGTGATGCGCGTGGCGCTCGCCGACGACATGATGGGGGCGCCGATCTCGATCCGCGAGTCCGACGATCTGCACAACGCGCTCGAGCTCATGATCGCGCACGCGATGCGCGAGCTCCTCGTCGTCGACGAGAACGGCAAGGTGCTCGGCGTCCTCGATCAGACCGAGATCACCGTCGCGTACCTCGCGGCCACCGCCCGCGCCGGCACCTGATCAAGCGTCGTCGATCTCGATGCGGGTGAAGAAGCCGGCATCCACCCACTCGCGGAACCACACCATCAGGTTCGCGCTGGTCTGCGCGAGCAGCTCGGGATCGGTGACGCTCTCCTCGATGTCGGCGAGCGCCTCGCCGAGGCTCTTGCCAAGGACGAGCGGCTCGACGATCCCCATCATCGCGGGCGTCAGGTCCATGCGCCAGAGCTGCCTGTCCTTGCGGTAGACTGCCACCGCGTTGGGCGCTCGCTCCGGGACCTCGGGGATGGTCTCCTCGATGCGGTTCGCGATGAACACCGCGTTCACAGGGTACTCGAAGCGCAAGAGGCGCAGCGCGTCGCTCCTGATGAACCGCGCGCGTACCCATGCATCGGGCGGCACCGACTGCAGCGCAGCGACCTCGAGCGGCGGCGGACACTCGGCGTGCAGCACCTCGATGAGCGCCCACTCCAGCGCGGCGAGCTCGGACGCGAAGACGCGCACGGCATCGAAGCCCGCGGCGCCCTCCCCCTCGAGCTGCACGTCGCGGCAGAGCGACGCCATGTGGCGCCCGAACGCGTTGAGGTTCGGCGACGTCGAGGGATGGCGATCGACGTACGCGCGGCACAGGAGGCCGAACTGGTCGTCACCGAGCATCGCCGCGAGCACCGGATAGTCGTCGAGCAGGCACTCGACGAGGCGCGCGTGATAGCCCGAGCGGTAGATGTCGAAGCGCTCGCTCGCGGTCAAGCGCGGGCCCGGCGTGATGAAGCGCTCGAGGTCGGCGCGGGGCGCGTCGGCCTCGGCGCCAGTGATCGCGCCCACCATCCACACCTGGGTCTCGCGCAGCGTGCGCGCCGGAGGCGTGGTCACGACGGCGCCTTCACGAGGAAGTCCCTCGCGCGCAGCGCGTCGGCGTGGGTCTCCTCGAAGCTGGGGATCTCCGCGTCCCACTCGAGCAGGATGCTCGCGCCGGTCGCGCGGTAGGCCTGCCCGAGCAGCTCCCAGACGGGATCGATGACCGGCCCGATGTGCGTATCCACGATGTGCGTGCCGTGGTTCGTGTGACCGCTCACGTGCAGCTGCATCACGCGATCGAACGGGATCGCGGCCAGGTACTGCTGCGCGTCGAAGCCGTGATTGTACGAAGAGACGTAGATGTTGTTCACGTCGAGCAAGAGGCCGCAGTCCGCCTCCTCGGTGAGGCGCGCGAGGAACTCCCACTCGGTCATCGTGTTGCCCGCGTGCTCGATGTACGTCGACGGGTTCTCGAGAGCGAGCGGGGTCTCGAGGATGTCCTGCACCTGGCGGACACGCGCTGCGACGTGGCGCAACGACTCCTCGGTGTAGGGCAGGGGCAGAAGATCGTGGGTGTTCTTGCCCGCCACGCCCGTCCAGCAGAGGTGATCGGAGACCCAGCGCGCCCTGGTCCGGTCGCGGAGCGCCTTGAGCTCCGTGAGGTAGGCGCGATCGAGCGGGTCGGTGCTACCGATCGAGAGCGACACGCCGTGCATGGCGATCGGGTAGCGCTCGGCCACGCGATCGAGAAAATGCAGCGGCCTGCCCTTGGTCTGCATGTAGTTCTCGCTCAGGATCTCGAACCAGTCGACGGCGGGGGCGTGCTCGAGAATATGTGCATAGTGCACAGTTCTCAGCCCCAGGCCGATGCCAAGGTTCGGAAGCGAGAAACGATTCAAGGTACTGCTCCGTTACGCGCGAGAGGGGAGCCGCGTTTCGGTCTCGCGAGAAGAAAGACCGAGCCGTGGAGACGTCGCGACGCCTCCACGGCCCGAGCCCGAGCGGAAGCTCAGGTGGTCTTGCAGCCGCCGTTGCCCTTGCAGGTGTTCTGACCCTTGCAGGAGTTCTTGTCCGTCTTGCAGCCGCCCTGGCCCTTGCAGTCGTTCTTGCCCTTGCAAGCATGCTTGGCGGCGGGCGCGGCCGGCGTGGCCGACGTGCCGGGGACCGCGGGGGTCGCGGGCGCGGTGACCGCGGGCGCCTTCACGTCCGGCGTGGCCGTCGTGGAGGGCGTGGAGGGCGTGGAGGGCGTGGCAGGCGCGGCCGACGAGGGATCCGTCGCGCCGGGCTTGGCGGCATCGCCGCCGCAGCCGACGAGAACACCGCTGATGGCCGCGACGAGCAGAGAGTGAGCAATTTTCATTTGGAGTTCCTTCTCAGAATGACAACCGCCCGGAGGCCGTGTCTTGAGAGCGCAAGCTACGCCACGAACAAGCTGCAGCATAGGGAACTGTTGAGCTTTGGGGGCATGTGCCCCCGTGGGGCTAGCCCGCCAGCGGAATCGTGAACGCGAAGGTCGCGCCGGTGCCGAGGGCACTCTCGACGGTGATCGTCCCGCCGTGCGCCTCCACGATCCCTTTCGCGATCGCCAGGCCGAGGCCCGCGCCTTGGCGCTGGAGCTCGCGGCCCTGGCGGAAGCGATCGAAGACGAAGCGCAGGAGATCGGGCGCGACGCCGGGGCCGGTGTCGCTCACCTCGAAGCAGCAGGCGCCGGGCCGCGCGCTCGCGGAGACCGTGATGGCCCCGCCGGATGGCGTGAACTTCGTGGCGTTGCCGAGCAGGTTCGAGAACACCTGCATGAGGCGATCTCGGTCGGCGAGGATGGTGAGATCGGCGGTGGGTGGCGTCGTCGACACGGTGATGTTCTTCGCGGCCGCGAGCGGCGCGACGAGCTCCATCGCCTCGGTGAGCGCATCGGTCACGGCGAGCCGCGTCAGGTCGAGCGAGAGGCTGCCCGCCTCGAGCGTGGTGAGGTCGAGGAGATCGCGGACCAGTCGATCCATTCGCGCGACCGAGCGGAGGATGATGGCGATCTTCGACTTCCCGGTCGCGTCGGTGAGGTCCTGCTGGAGGAGCGTCGCGCTCATCTGGATCGACGACAGCGGATTCCGGAGATCGTGCGAGACGACGCCTACCATCTCGTCGCGCGCGCGGACGGCGCGCTCGAGGCGTCCGAAGAGCGTCGCGTTGTCGACCGCGAGCGCGGCTCGCTTCGCGAGATCCTCGGCGAGGGCGACGTCCGCAGCGCCGTAGCGGCGGTTCGACTCGGCGAAGATGAAGGTGAGCGCCGCCAGCACGCGCCCCTGCGCGACCAGGGGGACGACCATGTAGGAAGTGGCCGCGATCCGCGTGAGCAGCGCCTGGAACGCCAGCTCCTCGGGCGTCTCGGCGGTGCTTGCGGGAGGCGTGCCATCGAGGCCGACCTCGGTGGCTCCCGAGGTGAGAGCGCGCGCGATCCCGAAGCGCGCCGCGCGATCGAGCGTGTATTCCCGGCACAGCGCCTGCGCCTCATCGTGCTTCTCGGGGTTCCAGGTGCGCGCCGCGATCCGCCGTGCCGAGCTGCCGTCGGCGAGCACGAGATCACACAGGCACCAGTCCGCGAGATCCGGCACGACCAGCAGCGTGAGCTTCTCGAGGCGCGCCACGGCATCGAGCGGGCTGTCGAGGAGCGTGCCCGTTGCCGCGAAGAGGAACTCGAGACGTCGCTGCGACGCCTCGGCGTCGGCCCGCCCCTCGCGCGCTTGCTCGAGCGCGTTCGGTAGCGGCGTCACCACCGCGCCCGCGCGCCTCGGGGCGCCGGTCGCCGCGAGCGCGCGATCGATCTCCTCGACGACGGCGAGCGCCGTGCCGCGATCTGCGAGATCGATCCGCGCGCGCCCCAGCAGCTCGCGCGCCTGCGCGAGAGCTTCCTTCAGCTCCACGCGCGTGTCGGGCAAGTCAGCCATCCTTTGCAGCCTCCAGACTAGCGCGTGGCGGGCTGTCTTACGCGGACCCTCGCGCCGCTGCGATCCGTTGTAGCTGCGCCGCGATGGTCTCGAGGGGGAGGACCTGATCGGTGACGCCGGCCGCGACCGCCGCCCCTGGCATTCCGAAGATCTCGCAGCTCGCCTCGTCCTGCGCGATGATCAGCCCACCCGCAGAACGCAGCGCGCGGAGGCCCTCGACGCCGTCGCTGCCCATCCCGGTCAGGATGACACCGATCGCCGCGGCGCCGGCCACGTTCGCCACCGACTCGAAGAGGAAGCTGCCGGACGGTCGGAAGCTTCCGACCGGCGGCGCGCCGGAGAGGACCACCGTCGATCGCTCCGAGATCCCGAGGTGGTGATCATCGGGCGCGAGATACGCGGTGCCCTTGCGGACCGGCTCGCCCGCGCGCGCGACCTTGACGCGCAGCTTCGAGCTGCCGTCGAGCCAGCTCGCGAAGCCGTCCGCGAAGCCGAGCGCGATGTGCTGCACGAAGAGGATGGGCACGGGAAAGTCCGCGGGTAGCGCCGCGAACAGCTTGTGGAGCGCAGCGGGGCCTCCCGTGGAGGCGGCGATGGCGATGACCTTCAGCGGCTGCGTCGCGGCAGGCCTGGGCGTCACGCCGGGGCCGGTCCCCGACGCCGAGCTGGTCGCCGTTCCCAGCGCTGCCGCGCTCGCCTTGTACGGAGCGTTCGCCGGCCAGCGCCGTACGAGCTTGACCTGCGACATCGAACGAACGGTCGCCGCGAGGTAGCGGCTCACCTGGCCGAAGTCCGCCGACGTCGGGCCGACCGGCTTGGGAAGTACCGCGAGGGCACCCGCGCGCAGGGCCTCCATCGAGAACTCGACGCTCTTCACGTCGAGGCTCGAGATGATCACGATGGGGGTCGGGCACTCGGTCATGATCCGCGTGGTGGCCTCGAAGCCGTCGAGCCCCGGCATCTGGATGTCCATCGTGACGACGTCGGGCTTGAGCCGCTTCGTCATCTCCACGGCGTCGATGCCGTTGGTGGCCTCGCCGATGACCTCGAGGCCGCTCGCCGACGAGAGCATGCGCACGAGCAGCGCGCGGGCGGTGGGAGAGTCCTCGGCGACGAGGACGCGGATCAGGCCAGAGGGGTTCGTCATAGGAGCTGGGCGAGGGTCTCGAGGAGGTGTTGCTGATCGAAGTCGCTCTTCACGAGGTAGGCGTTCGCGCCGACGTCGAGGCCGCGCGCGCGGTCCGCGGGGCTCGCGCGCCCCGTGACGAGGACCACCGGGAGATCCCGGAAGCGTGGCGTATTGCGGATGGTCTCGGTCAAGGTAAAGCCGTCCATGCGCGGCATCTCCACGTCCGATACCACGACATCGATGGGCTGCTCCTGGAGAATGCGCCAGCCCTCGGCGCCGTCGAACGCGACGATCACGGTGTAGCCGCCGGCCTCGAGGATGCTTCGCTCGAGCGCGCGCGTCGTGACCGAGTCATCGACGAGCAGGACCCGCGCCCGCCGCGCGCTCTGCTCGGTGCGTCCCAGCGATCGCAGGCTGGCCGGTGACTCGCTGGTTCGGGCGCGCTCCACGACGTCCCCCATGCCGAGGATGAGGGCGAGCCGCCCGCTCGGCAGGACCGTCGCGCCCGAGACGTAGCGCGCGGAGCGGAGGCGCGGGCCGAGGCTCTTCACCACCACCTCGCGCTCGTCGAGCAGCTCGTCGACCGCCAGGGCGACGTCGCACCCCTCGGCGGTCACGACCACCACCGACACCTTGCCCCCGGTGAGCACCGGCGTACCCGGACGCCCCACCGCGCTCGCCAGCGAGACGAACGGAATGGCCTCACCCCGCACGACGAGCGTCTCCACGCCGCTCAGCGAGCGAGCGCTCTCGAGCGGCGTCCGCAAGAGCTCGCGCACCGAGGTGCCGGGGATGACGAATGTCTGGCCGCCGGCACGCACGAGCAGGCCGCGGATGGTGGTGAGCGTGAGCGGCACCACCAGCGAGATGCGCATGCCCTCGCCGGCGCGGAACGAGAGCTCGATGGTGCCGCGCATCGACTCGATCCGCTTCTTCACGACGTCGAGCCCGACGCCGCGGCCCGAGACATCGGTGATGAGCCGGGCGGTGGACAAGCCCGGACTGAAGATGC
>JAYTBL010001086.1:0-13790 GCA_043736975.1 Polyangiaceae bacterium | reverse complement strand
GGATCGCGGCGTGCTCGAGGAGGATGGCCGCACAGTCCTCCGGTGCGTGCTGGGCATACGCCGGGAGGAGCTGCTCCTCCTCGTTCGCGAGGTGCGCGAGGACGCGGGCCTGCAGCATGGTGACCGTCTCGCCGACCTCGGCGCGGCTGGCCGCGATGATGCCGTCGAGCACCGTGGCCGCGAGGCGCCGGAGGTCGTCGTGATCGGTATGCACCACGGCTGCGGCCGTGTTCGTGGGCGTGCCCTCCGCCGCGGGCTCGTACGATTCGGAACGGTGATCCATGAGCTCTACTTCTCCAGGTATTGGCGAGGCCTACGAGGCGCTCGCCCGACGACGCCGCACGAGGTTGCGCAGCGGCTTTTTGGTGGCGGTGTTCTCTGCGCGTGACTTCACGCCCAGCAGCATGCGGCGGTCCATGGCGAACCCCACCGGCTCGAGGAAGGTCGGGCCCATCGTCAGGCGCGTCGCGACCTGATCGGATGAGCCGCACCGGTAGCGGCTCACCAGCCGGCAGCGGTCCTCACCCAGCGGCTCGAGAAAGAACAGCCAGCTCGCCTCCGCCCACGGCTGGCCCGCCGCGCGCGCCGCCTCGTCCGCCGCGGCGAGCGCGACGAAGTAGCGGCCGCGCTCCAGCGCCGCGACGCGCAGCGGCGGCATCTCGGGATGGAGGCGCAGGAGACCTCCTTCGCAGATCGTCCAGTCGTCGTGGATCGTCTCGGCGTTGCGCACGCCGCAGCCCGCGACGTTCTCCAGCCACTGGTAGCTGTAGAATCCCCCGCGGTCGGCGCCGAGCTGGGCGACCCACGGCCAGATCTCCTCGGCCGCCGCGTCGATCTCGATGCCGTGCGTCCAGCCCCAGCGCGGCGACGCCACGAGCTCGTCGCCGGGGTACCACCGCGTCGCCAGCGCCTCGTCGAGCCCCCAGTGGCTGCGCGCCGCGCGCTGGAACGGCGTGAGGAACGCCGCGACCATGATCGCCGCGCCGCCGATGCCTTCGAGGACGTCGCGCCAGTCGTCGCGCGGCAGCCGAGCCTCGACGCGCGCCGCGAGGTGCGCGAGCTGGGCGCGCTCCATGAGATGGTGGACGGGACGGATCCACTCCACGCGCAGTCGGTCGGTCTCCGGGAACGCGGCGCGCGCGCGGACGTGGAGACGCGTCGTGGCGGCGTCGAGCGGCTCGAGCACGAAGCTCCAGGTCGCGTGCCAGAAGCGCTCGGGTCGCTCCGCGCCGAACTCGCGCTGCTGGTGGGCGTCGGCGTCGTAGAGCCCGCCCAGCACCAGGAAGCGCTCCGGCTCGAGCGCGAGCACCTCGAACCCGTCCTCGCCGTCCGGGGTCGCGCGCAGGAGGTCGCCGACGCGCACGCGTTGCCACTCGGGATGGATCTCGCGGGCGCTGCGCGCCCCGTCGTTGTCGAGCGTGTCGATGCTGTAGAAGCCAGCGCGTCCGCAGCCCATCTGCACCAGCCAGGGCCAGATCGCGGCGGGGCGCGCCTCGATGGTGATGCCGTGGGTGAGCTGCGCGCCAGCGTCGGGGAGCAGCTCGTCACCTGCGAGCGGGCGCTCGCGCTCCTTCGACTCCGGGGTGCCGAGGCGCTCCGCGAGCGCCGCGAAGAGCGAGCGGCGGATGAAGCGGGAGCCGGGGCCGATCACCGCGAAGTAGCGGCGGAAGCGGGCCCACGACTCGGCGTCGGTGGCGTCGACCCGCACCTCCACGGTCACGCGCGAATCGTGCTCACCGCGCGGCGTCACGCGCAGCGCCCAGGCGACCTTGACGAACCGCGGCTCGGCGAAGGCGCGGAACGCCTCTGCGCCCGCTACGTGGACGAACGGGATCTGCAGGTGCCACACCTTGCCGATGGCCCCGACCACCAGCTCCGTGCCGCCGTCATCGGCGAGGACCTGGAAGCCAGGGCTCTCCGGCGAGGAGTGGAGCGCGTCGACCCGCAGCTCGAGCGTCGTGCCGGAGCTCCGGTGGGCGAACCGATCGGGCAGCGTCCGCACCAGGAAGAGCGCCCGCGCGAGCGGCGAGTCGCCGAGATCTCCGTGGCGCACCTCGTCCCACGCCCGCTGCGGCGAGACCGCGAGGTCGACGTGGTCCACCTCGACGAGGCGAGGCGCAGGGATCACCCGATCCAGAGCGGTGGCGGAGGTCATCGTACGTCTCCATTCCTCGCCTCGCGCAGCAAGGCGCGCGCCACGCGAGCCGGGCAAGGCGCGAGGCCGCAACCGCGGGCCAGCGCGGCCGACGTCGGCCCCCGGCTGCGCACCGGCTGCACCGGCCTGCAGAATCTGCATGGAGCCCATGTGCTCGCCGGCCAGTTCGGCCGTTCTGGATCATCGATGACTGGTAGAGAATTCGTCGTGGCCCTGGAGACGCAAGGATTCGTCGTGCGCAGGCGCTCCTCCAGCTTCGTCTGGATGGGGCGCGGCGATCAGGTACTGATGGTCGACCTCCAATCGACGATCCCGGACGGCTTCCTCGACACGCTGCTCGCCAGCAAGAAATCCTACTCGCCGCCGAGCGGCGGCCGCCGCAGCCGGCCGAGCTCACTCAGGGGACTCGGACATTTTCCACGAAGCACTCCGAAGGCCTGAAGATCAGCGGGCGCGGGCCGTACCGCCGCCGCTGTTGATCGGCAGCGGGTGATCCTTGAGCAGCTTGCCCGCGAGGAACATGCGGTAGCGGCTGTCGGGCACGCCCTTGTCGCACGAGCCCGACATGAACTGCGCGAGCCGGTCGTCGAGCGGGCTCTTCGCGCAAGCCTGGAGTGACGAGCGGATGACCTTGATGGCGGCCCGCGTGCAGACCTCGGGATCGTCGAGCGCCTTCTGCGGATCGGCGAGCTGGCGCTTGTCGACCTGGTAGAGGCAGTACCACTGGCCGTTCTTCGAGCGCGCGTTCGGCTTCAGCCGACTCTCGTACCAGGCGATCGAGACCAGCAGTGAAGCCGTGCGCTCCTCGCCGCGATCGTCGAAGAGCGGCTCGCTCTCCGCGACGCGGGCGATCGCCTCGGCCGTCTTTTCGTACGTCGGCCTCCAAGGTGCGCTCGGCTCGAGCGCCACGAGGAGCCCGACCACCCATTGGACAGGGACCGTCATCGGAACCGCCCAACATTCGATCGGTTGGGACGTCGCGCAAGGAGTGAATCGCCCTCTTCAATTATGTCGGCAGCTTGCAGAGGCAGAAAGATCGTCCGCGCCGCGCGCTATCGACCGGAATGGGGTCAGTCGGTCATTGGGTGTCGTACGGATTCGGAGGCGGCTTTCGCGATGTTCCCGATGAGGAGGGCGCCGTGGAGGGTCGGCCGGGGCGCGCGGCGGGGACGCGGGCCGACGAGAGCGCGGAGGGAGGCGCCGCGGCGGCGGGCGCGAGCGATGGTGACGGGACGGGCGGCGTCAGCGTGGCGGGCGGGACCGGTGCGGTGGACGCCGACGAGGGCGCCGTCGACGAGACTCCGGCCGCGGGCTCGCTCGTGACCGCGGGCGCTGCCGGTTCGCGGTGCGATGGCAGGCGCGACACGCCGAGGCCCAGGCCCGCCAGCGCGAGGACGACGCCAGCGACGGTGGGCAGCAGCCAGGCGCGCCGCGCCGGGACGCCGGCGATGCTGCGTGCGCTGCTTTCTGTGTACTCTGCATGTAAATCGAGCACGCCGGCCGACGGATGGGTCACGTTCGGGATGTTCGCGGGGACCGCCAGCCCGGCGCCGGCCTCCGAGGGCAGCGTGCGGAGCTGGGGCGGCGCGGGCGCCGCCTCCATGCGCGGGGTCATGGGCAGCGTGGAGGGAACCGCGCTCGCGACCATGAGCGTGCGCGGAATGTCGACCGTGGTGACGGCCGGCAGCTTCGCCATCGGCTCGACCATCGGCGCGGTACGCATCGGGGTCGGCTTGGCTGGCACGCCCAGCAGGCTCGCCACCGAGGGCTCGCTGGCGAGCCTCGCGCGCACCAGCGCCCGCCGCTCGTCGATGGCCGCGCCGGCCAGCGCCTTCACCGTCGCCGCCACCTCCACGTGGCCCGCGATCAGCTGCGCCGCGCCGGCCGCGCTCTCCAGCGCCGCGGCCATCGCCGCCGCGTTCTGGAAGCGCTCGTCGCGGCCCTTCGCGAGCGCGCACGCCAGGATGCCGTCGAGCGCGGTGCCGAGCTGGGGCGCCATCTTCGAGATGGCCTCGGGCTCGTGGGTGAGCAGCGCCTGGAGCGTCTCGGCCTCGCTCTTGCGCCGGAAGCAGCGCTCGCCGCTCAGCGCCTCCCACAGCACCACGCCCAGCGCGAAGACGTCGAAGCGCCGATCGATCGCCTCGCCCTTCAGGTACTCCGGCGCCATGTACGCGAGCTTGCCCTTGAGGCTACCGTCGCTGGTCGACGCCACGTTCTTGCGCGCGAACTTCGCGACCCCGAAATCGGCCACGCGCGCGATGCCGTCGACACCCACCAGGATGTTCTGCGGAGACACGTCGCGATGCACGAGGCCGACCGGGCGGTCGCGCTCGTCGACGAGCTCGTGGGCGGCGTGCAGGCCGGCCAGGGTGTCGACCGCGATGCGCACCGCCACGCGCGCGGGGAGTGGCTTGCCGGCGGCGGCGCTCGCGATGATGAGCTCGCCCAGCGAGGCGCCCTCGATATAGTCCATGATCAGGCTGATCGACTCGCCGTCGATCTCGACGTCGCGCACGTCGACCACGTTCGCGTGATGGATCATGGAGGCGAGTCGCGCCTCGGCGATGATCTCGCTGCGGAACGAGTCGTCACCGAGCAGGTGCGGATGCGGCTTCTTGATGGCGACGAGCTGCCGGAAGCCGAGCGCGCCGCGCACCGTCCCGATCCAAACCGTCGCCATCCCGCCCGACGCGAGCTTGAGGATCACGTCGTAGCGGCTGCTCGAGGTCGCAGGAGCGGCACCAGCCATCGTCTGCGAGCGTATCAGTCGTCGTCTTCTTCGTCGTCGCGGTCGCCGCGCAGATCCAGGCGCGCCATGAGGCGCTGGAAGAAGCGGCGACTGACCCCCGCCTGCTCGGCGGCCCGCGTGAGGTTTCCCCCGGTCTTTCGCAGCATCGCGCGGGCGTAGATGCTCTCGAACTCGCTGGTCCACGCGAGGCGTGCGTCCTTGAGCGGCAGATGCAGGGGCACGATGCTCTCGACGCCCGCCGGCAGGACGCCGGCGTCCTCCTCGGCCTGCATCACGCCGGGGACGAGCTGCCCGAGCGTCGCCGCGCGCTCGATGGCGTTGCGGAGCTCGCGCACGTTGCCGGGCCAGGGCTTCGCGCGCAGCGAGGCGATGAGCTCGGGGGGCAGCGTGGTGCCGGAAGGGGCGCCGCTGCGCGCGGCGATCTTCGCGAACAGGTGCTTCGCGAGGAGCGGGATGTCGTCGCGGCGGGCGCGCAGGGGAGGGAGCGAGACGTCGACCACCGCGAGCCGGTAGTAGAGGTCCTCGCGAAACGTGCCCTCGTTGACCATCTGCGCGAGGCGGCGGTTGGTCGCGGCGATGATGCGCACGTCGACCGGGATCTCCTTGGTCGCGCCGACGCGGCGGATGCTTCGCGACTCGATGGCGCGCAGCAGCTTCACCTGCATGGCGAGCGGCATCTCGCCGATCTCGTCGAGGAAGAGCGTGCCGCCGTTCGCCTCCTCGAACGCGCCCGCGCGGTTCTGCGAGGCGCCTGTGAATGCGCCGCGAACGTGGCCGAACAGCTCGCTCTCGAAGAGCGTCTCGGGGATGGCGCCGCAGTCGACCGGCACGAACGCGCCGTCCTTGCGCGGCGAATTCTCGTGCACCGCGCGCGCGACCACGTCCTTGCCGGTGCCCGTCTCGCCCTGCACGAGCAGCGTGGTGTCGGTGGGCGCGGCGCGCTCCAGCACTGCGTAGACCTGGCGCATCTCGAGGCTCGCGCCCACCAGGTCCCCGAAGGAGGTGCGCGCGCTGATGGCGAGGAAGCTCGGCTCGTCCACGGCGTCGATGCGGAACACCGAGCTGCCGCAGTGCACGACCGTGCCCGGCGGGACGTCGGCCTCGCGCACCCGCACGTCGGCCACGCGCGTGCCGTTGGTGCTCCCGAGATCGCGGAGGGTGATGAAGTCGCTCTTCACGAGGAGCTCGCAGTGCGCGCGCGACACGGTGCGGTCGGCCAGCACGAGATGGTTGCCCTCGGCGCTGCCCACCCGCGCCGTGCCCGCCTGGATCGCGAGGCGCTTACCGCGCGAAGGGCCGTCGACGACGACGAGCTCGACGGCGAGGATGCGGAGGCCACGACCGTCGAAGGACACCTTCGCCGTGTCGTCGAGCACGAATGCCATGAGGTGATCCTAACACTCAGAAGGCAAGCGAGAAGGCTGCGCCGCGCGGGCCGCGCGGGCCGCGCGGCACGAGGGCGAGGCTCGCGGGCGCGTGCCAGCGCGTGAAGGCGGCGCCGACCACCGCGGTGGCCACCGCGAACACCGCCGTGACGCCGAGCGCGACGTTTCCGCTGGTCTGCGCCGACTCGCCGTCGCTCTTCAGCGACGTGCAGCCGGCGTTGGGCGCGGCCTCGCAGCCGCCGCTCACGAAGTCGTCGTGCTTCGATTTCGCGGTGACCATGAAGTAGGTCGTGGTCGCGCCGGCGAGCACCGTGACGCCCACGCCGACGAAGAAGACGAACGGCGGCAGCCCGGCGTCGCTGCGGGCGCTCGGCGGCTCGCGCGGCGGGGGCGGGGCGGTGGTCGGCGCCGGGATGGTGGTCGGCGCCGGCGCCGCGGCCTTGCGCGCCGGGGCGAAGTCGATCGTCTCGTCGGCCTTCACGTCGAGGGCCTTCGTCTGCGGCTCGCCGTCGACCTGCACCGCGAGCGTGTGCGCGCCGATCGTGGCCCAGGTCGTGGTCTTCGCGTCGAACGGCTTGCCGTCGAGCGCCGCGGTGCAGGTCGCGCCCGTCGGACAGGTCACGCGCACGCGGCCGGCGCGTCCGCCGAGCTTCTTCTTCGCGGCGTCGATGCTCTGCGCGAGCGCCTTTGGGACCGGCGCGGTCACGCGCTTGCTGCGCTCGAGGAGCTCGCCGCCGACCACGGGATCGTCGCCGTCGACCGCGGCGTCGAGCGCAGCCTGCAGCGCTGCGCTGCTGGGCGCGAGGGTGTCGGCGAGCGCGAAATCGCGCGCGGCGCGCGCGAAATCGCCCTTTGCCTGGGCGGCGACGCCGCGATCGTAGGCCTCCTTCGCCTGCGCGGTGTCCTGCGCGTAGGCCGGGAGGGAGGCGAGCGCGAGGACGCTCGCCACCGCGAGGCCCACGAGCGCGCGCCTCACTTGCAGCCCTCGCCGAGGCACGTGCAGTTGCCGGGCGGGCAGTTCACCTTGCAGGTCGCGTCCGTGCTGCAGTTCGTGGTGCAGCCGCCCGCGGGGCAATCGATGAGGCAGGTCGCGCTCGTGCTGCAGTTCGTGGTGCAGCCGCCGGGTCCGTTGCACGTGACGTGGCAGTCCGCGCTGGTACCGCAGTTGGTCACGCACTTGCCGACGTCGCAGGTGACCGCGCACGTGCTCGAGGTGCCGCAGCTCGTCGCGCAGTCGTCCGAGGTGCACTGGAAGTTGCAGTCCTTGCTCGTCCCGCAGTTGCAGCTGGCGCCGGTGCATGGCGTCGCGCCGGGGATTCCGGACGTGCCCGAGGTGCCCGAGGTGCCGGAGCTTCCGGATGTGCCCGAGCTCCCCGACGCGCCCGACGAGCTGCCGCCGTCCGCGCCGCTTCCGATGGTGAAGTCGTAGTTGCACGCCGCGAACAGCAGCAGCGGCACCGCAGCGAGCGCATGGATCTTCACGCCTGCCAGCCTATCGGATTACCGCGCCGCGCAACCCTTGCCCGAGCACGTGAGCGCGCAGGTGGCGTTCGCGCCCGCGGTGCAGATCTGCTCGCAGAGGCCGCCGCTGCAGGTCGCGTCGCAGCGAGCGAGGAGAGGAGCGCCGCCCAGGCGAAGAGGGCGGAAAGCGATGCGATGTGCATGAACAACCCAGAAGCAAGGCGCAGGCCGGGCGTACCGCCTTGAATTGTGAGGGGATTGCCGTGATCTCCGCGCCTCGGGCGACGCTCCGCGGCCCGATCGCCTGGCGAGGGCGCGTCACGCGCGACGCGTGCCCCGGAGAAACAGGGGAATCGTGGCTTGACGGACCGAGCGGCTTCGCTGACCTTTCGGCCCCAGAAAAGAAGGAGTCTCCATGCGCCGCGCCACCCTCTCGATCGCCGCCGTCTTTGCCTTCGTCACGCCCGTCATCACGCTCGCCGTCACGCTCGCCGGTTGCGGTGAGGATCCGCCGCCCGCGGTCCCGACGTCGCCGTCGGTCGTGACGGCGCCGCCGCCCCCCACCGTGGCGCCGGTGGCGACCGTCGCGCCGGCCCCCAAGGCGTCGCTCGCCGATCTCCAGAAGCAGGGCCTCGCGAACGCGCTGATGGGCCTCAACGGTCACGACCCCGCGAAGTTCGCGAGCGTCTATGCCGACGACGCCGTCATCTCCGTCGCGGGCCTCAACGAGGTCAACGGCCGCGCCGCGATCGCGCAGAACATGACGGAGTGGTTCGAGGTCTTCTCCAGGGCGAAGCTCGGCTTCTCGCGCGTGTGGGTGAAGGGCGACACGATGGTCCTCGAGTGGGTCATCAACGGCACGCACCACGGCGAGCTCTTCGGCGTGAAGGGCACCGAGCAGCCGATCGGCCACTACGGCCTCAGCGTCGTGTCGTTCAACGCCGACGGCAAGGTGGTCCGCGAGAACCGCTACGGCGAGCTCGGCAGCGTCATGACCCAGGTCGGCGCGGCCGGCGCGAAGGCCAAGCCGCGTCCCATCCCCGAGGTCCCGATGGCGCCCGAGACCATCGTGGCCAAGGGCGACGAGGACAAGAACGTCGACGTCGCCAAGGCGGCGCTCAGCGCGCTCGAGAGCAAGAAGGAGGAGGCCTTCACCGCCGTCCTCACCGACGACGTCGAGCAGGACGGCGTGTTCCACCTCGAGACCTCGAAGGGCAAGGAGGGAGCGAAGAAGTTCTACAAGAGCTTCACCACCGCGTTCCCAGACGCGAAGTTCGAGGTCACGAAGGCGATCGCCATCGGCGATTACGCGATCGTCGAGTCGACGCTGAAGGCCACCCAGAAGGGCGCGCTCGGCACCATCCCCGCGACCAAGAAGCCGATCGCAGTGCACCTCGTCGACATCTTCAAGATCAAGGACGGCAAGGTGGCGCGCGCCTGGACCTACCAGAACAGCCTGGAGATGCAGCAGCAGCTCGGGCTCTTCAGCGTCACCGCGGGCAACGTCCCAGCCTCCCAGGCGACGCCCCCCGCCCCGGCCGCCGCCTCCAAGAAGTGAGCGCGCGCTGTCGCGTGCTAGCCTAGCGGGCATGGTTGGCGACCCGCTTCGCAAGCGCGCGACGTACCAGGACGTGCTCGACGCTCCCGAGCACATGGTCGCGGAGGTGCTCGACGGCGAGCTCCACCTCATGCCTCGACCGGCCCGGCGGCACACGCGGAGCGCCAGCGCGCTCGGCGCCTTTCTGGTCACGACCTTCGACGTCGGCATCAACGGTCCGGGAGGCTGGACCATCCTGTACGAGCCCGAGCTCCACCTCGGGCCCGAGCCGGACATCGTCGTCCCGGATCTCGCGGGCTGGCGCGAGGGACGCCTGATCGACCGCGAGGGCGTCGACGAGCCGTTCATCACCGTCGTTCCCGACTGGGTCTGCGAGATCCTGTCCCCGGGAACGCGGCGGATCGATCGCATGAAGAAGATGCCGATCTACGGGCGCGAGAAGGTGGGCCATGTCTGGCTCGCGGACCCCACGGAGCGGAGCGTCGAGGTCTTCCGGTTCGACGGTCCGAGCTTCACCCTGGTCGGGACCTACGGCGGCGACGACGCGATCCGGGCGGAGCCGTTCGAGGCCGTCGAGATCCCCCCGGCCTTCCTCTGGGGGCGCGCGCCGGCGCCGCGCTGACGAGAATTTGACAACGCGTGCCGAAGTTCGGCATGGGAGTAACTTGCTCATGCGTAACTTCAGGAAGCTCTCCCTCGTCGCGGTCCTCGGCTCGGCCGTGGTCGCGGCGCTCGTCGCCTGCGGCAACGACGATGAGAACATCGTGCGGACGCGCGCCGACGGAGGCACCCCCGAGGCCTCGGTCGAGGGAGGCCCCGGCGCGCTCACCTGCGGCGCGACCGTCGCCACCGCCTACGTGAGCCCGAGCTTCGCGGCGAACGCGCAGTCGGAGCGGGACCTCGGGGATCGCGTGCTCGCGCTCGGCGCGAAGATGCAGTCGGCCGAGGGGGCGAGCCCGGCCGTCGTCACCGCCGCCGATCTCCAGGCCATCTTCACCGCCGGCGCGCCCAGCCTCCGCTCGGTCGCGACGGCCTTCGCGCAGTCGACCATCGACACCTACCTCACGCAGTTCGGCGACGCGGCGACCAGGACCTGGACGCCCTCCGACGCCGAGGCCGAGGGCGGCAGCACCGTCGGCGGCAAGTACGCGGGGACCTCGATCGTCAACGGGAGCGGCCTCGATCTCCGCGCCGCCAGCGAGAAGGTGCTGCTGAACGGCTCGCTCTACGAGTTCGCGCTGGTGCTGACCAGCGGCCCCATCAGCGAGGCGGCCATCGACCGCCTGCTCGCGCTCTTCGGCGCGACGCCCGCGTTCGCCAACGGCGCCGATGCCGGGGCCGACACCGATCGCCTCATCGCGAGCTACGCAGCGAACCGCGACGACAAGACCTCGGCCGCGCTCGGCCCCTACCGCAAGGTACGCAACGCGCTGCTGGTGGCGAAGGCGGCGTCGACCAACACCGACAAGTGCCGCGACGATCTGCTCGCGGCGTTCAACCTGTTCCTCCTCGAGTGGGAGAAGTCCGCGTACCTGTCGGTGATCTACTTCCTGAACCAGGCGGCGACGAGCGCCGTCGCCTCGCCGCCCAACGGCCCCGCGTCGCTGCGCGCGTTCGGCTCGGCGATCGGCTTCGTGCAGAGCTTCAAGACCATCCCCCTCGATCGGCGGAAGATCAACGACCAGCAGATCGAGGATCTGCTGACGCGCATCGGCGCCGCCGCCCCCTACCAGCTGGTCACGAAGACCTCGGAGCGCGTGGTCGCGTTCAACACCGCCTTCCAGGACATCGGCGCGATCTACGGCCTGACGCAGACGCAGATCGAGGACGCGAAGAAGTCCTACTGACTCTTCGGCCGGGGTTGTCCTCGCGCGCGCGCTCGCTCTATGGTGGGGGGGTGTTCGGTCTCGACCACGTGAAGGAGAAGCTGACGCGCCTGGGGCGCGAGCCGGGCGGGCCTGCAGGCGCCGAGGACGGCCCGCACGCGGCGGTGGCCGCGATCCTGCGGAGCAGCCCGGGCGGCGAGGGCGCGGAGCTCCTGTTCATCGTGCGTGCCGACTCGCCGACCGATCCCTGGTCGGGTCACATCGCGTTCCCCGGCGGTCGTCGTGATCCGGAGGACGAGTCGCTGCTCGCCACCGCGATCCGCGAGACACGCGAGGAGGTCGCGATCGATCTCACGCGCGCCGAGCTGCTCGCACGCCTGCCCGACATCCCGGCGTTCATCCGGTCGCGGCGCGGCACGCTCATCGTGACGCCGTTCGTGTTCGCGCTGCACGATGACGTGATCCCGACCCCGAACCGCGAGGTGGCGGCCACGCTATGGGTCCCGGTCTCGAAGCTGGCGGGCGGCGAGGGCCGCGGCACCTACGCGTTCACCTGGGAGAACAAACCCTACGAGCTTCCGTGCGTCCGCCTCGACCCCGGCCAGCACGTCCTGTGGGGCATGACCCACCGCATGATGGAGACGATGCTCGAGGCCCTCACCTAGTACGAGAGTCAAGGCACCGCGGGCGGCCGGGCGTGCGCGGCTGGATTCGCGAACAGCTCGGCGAGGCTCGCGGAAAGATCGGCAGGAAGTGGCGCCTTCGCCGTCGCGGTGTCGAGCAGCGTTCGGGTCGATGTAAAGTGCAACCACCGCGGCTCCGGGCTCGCCCAGTAGAACGGGGCGGCGCCGCAGTGCGAGCCCTGGCGGTAACGGACCTCCAGTAGCCTCTCCAGCCGCTCGTCGTAACGCAGCTCCACGCTGTTGTAGCCCTGGCCGTGCGCGCCCTCGCACGGCACCTCCTCCTCGAGATGGATCGAACGGTACGCGCCCTCGAAGCGAACGCGAATGTCCTTTGCGCCCGGCTCCTGCTGGCGCACGGCATCCTGGATGAGCGGGAGGAGGAATGCGCGATCGTCGGGGATCGCGTCGGTCATCATCTTCGTCGCCGGGAATCCACAGCCCTCGACGACCACCGCCATGCCCGGTCGGCGTGAGACCGTGCAGTAGGCGCCTTCGCTGTCGTGGAACGTGACGAAGAAGTGGTCGGCGACCTCATCGAGGCGCGTGACCGCGTAGTAGTGGAAGCGGCCGTCGAGCGCCTGGTAGGTGGCCGACGGCGGCTGCGCGGGACGCGCCGGCGTTTGCGCAACGGCTCCCGGAGCTGCCTGGCAGGCGGTCTGGGTGATGGCGACAAAGGGAAAGAGGAAGAGGAAGAGGAGGAGACGAGTGACCGGCGTGGGACAGCCCGGTTCGCGCGCACAAGGCATTGCCGAGCAACGTAGCGGCTTCGACGACCTTACACGCTACGGACCGCGTGCTACCGCGCGTGATGGGGCCGCGCGCGCTGGCTCGCCGCATAAACGCCGCGACGATGCAACGCGCATACCTGGCAGCGCGCGGATGCCCGAAACGTCAGCCCTGATCGCGGGAGCATGCCTCGGGCATGGCGCCCTTTCGAACGCGGTACCTCGACCACGCCGAGATCAAGGAGACACTCGAGCGCTGGGCGCGCGAGCATCCTTCGCTCGTGCGCTGCCGCAGCATCGGCACGAGCCCTGAAGGGCGCGAGCTGCTCGTCGCGACCATCGGCCCCGATCCCGATCGCACCCGCCCTGCGGCGTGGGTCGACGGCAACATGCACGCGGTCGAGCTATGCGGCTCGAGCGTGGCGCTGGCGATCGCCGAGGACATGATCGCGCTTCATCGCGAGCGCGAAGACGGCCTGCCCGCTGGACATCCCGCGCGTGACTTGCCGGAGCACGTACGCGACGGTCTGCGCGAGACGCTCCTCTACGTGATGCCGCGCGTGTCCCCCGACGGCGCCGAGGCGGTCCTCCGCGACGGGCGCTACGTGCGCTCCAACCCTCGCGACAATCGCCAGCATCCGCCGGTCGCCCGCTGGCGTCGTGGCGATGTCGACGGCGACGGCGCCGCGCGGATGATGCGCCGGAGGGACCCCACCGGCGAGTACGTCGAGCGCGCCGAGGCCCCGGGCTTGATGGCGCGCGGGGGCGCTAGGGTCATGTCGTGCCCGCCGCCTCCAAGCCGCTCGCAACGGCCGAAACGCTGCTCGCGCTGGGCGACTCCGCGTTCGAGGTGCTCGCGGCGCTCATCCGTCCTCCCTTCCACCGTCGTTCCGGCGGTCCGAATGGCCCTGGTGGATGGTGGATCCTCACCGAGGTCGACGTCGAGCTCGCGCTGAACGACCTGGTTCGCCCTGACCTCGCGGGCTGGCGGCGCGAGCGTGTGCCCGAGCGTCCCACGGGGCGGCCGGTCCGCGCTCGACCGGACTGGATCTGCGAGGTCCTCTCTTCGAGCAATGCTCGAACGGACCTCGTCGAGAAGCTTGCCCTCTACGCGCGCGCCGGGGTCCCTCACCACTGGATCGTCGACCCTGCAACGGAGACGCTGACCGTCCATCGCCATCCTTTCGGATGGGTACCTCATCGCAGTTCGAGCGGGGCGCGATGGAACCGTGCGCGCCGAGCCCTTCG
>JAYTBL010001085.1:0-6149 GCA_043736975.1 Polyangiaceae bacterium | reverse complement strand
GACACACGCCGTAGGACCGTCTCACGCTGAACGTTTGACTTCGCCGAGCCAACCACGCGCCACCGCCACCGCCACCCGTAGCACCCTCCCCGCATACCCCCGCAACCTCCGCCGCCGGAACCGCCTGAACTCCCCATGCATCTCGCCGCCGCTCGCGGCGAGCGTGACCTCGAAGCGCCGCCGCGTCTTCGGGCCGCCGAGGGTGTTTCCCAATCGCGACTTCACGCGCCCCGCGGGGAGGCTGCGCACGAAGTCGCGCCGCACCCGCCACTCCCACAGGCCGTCGGGCGCGGGGATCACCCAGCCCGTGCGGGGCGGACGCCCATCCACGTCGTCGAGCGACGAGTCGACGGTGAGCTCGAACGTGACGAGGTCGAGCGAGAGGACCTCGGAGAAGGCTTCGCGCTCGTCGAGCGCGTCTGTGAGCGCGGCCAGCGTGGGCCGCAGCTCCCGGGCGCGCTTCGGTTCGGTCAGAGCATCACTCGACATCCAGCACCATCATCACCGGTCCGTGGTCGCTCGGGCAACGCCACGCCCCCTTACTTCCCACTCGTGACCAAGAACGATGTCTTTGGTCTCGGCAGCGATCGAGCCGTGACCGGGACGATCTTGAAGTAGCCCGCGCGCCGCGGCGCGAGTAGGAAAGGCGCATGCCGAACCGTGATCTGCTCGTTCTCGCCGGCGACGTCTCGGAGCATCTCGAGCGCCATGGGCTCGTCGCGTGTGGCCGTCGCGAGAACGGCGTCGCCCGCGTCGACTTCTGGACCCGCACCGACGGGCGCGCGTATCGCCTCGAGCTGAAGGACGAGGTCGCCTCGCTCGAGGAGGTCGTCGCGACCTGCCTGTCCATCGCGGGGCTGCGGCCGACGACGACGCGCAGCTCGCATCTGAGCTAGTCGGGGGCTCTCCGCGTGCCGGTCGCCGGAGCCAGTGGCCGTTCTTCGCGCTCGTCTTCCACGCCGACGCGTCTCGTGCGAGTGCGGGTGGTGGTCCAGCGACGCGGATCCGCGATCCCCCAGGATGGGGGCAGACCTCGCCGTACCGTCATGAAAACCTGGAGATCCGCGAACGCTGGCACGGCACAAGATGTGCGTGCATGTAGGTCATGTCGTCTTCGCAAGCTCGCTCCTCGGGTCGGTTCGTCAGCCTCGCTGCGGTGCTCGCGTCCTGCGCAATCGCGGCCTGCTCGTCGTCGGCCTCCGAGCCCTCGGGCGGCGAGCTCTCCGATGACGTCGTCGGCGGCGTCGATGCGAAGAGCGCGCGGCTCGACGCGGTGGGCTCGCTCGTCCTCGAAGCGAACGGCGCCAAGTCGCCGTTCTGCACGGGAACGCTGATCTCTCCGACCGTCGTTCTCACCGCGAAGCACTGCACGACGCAGCCCGCCGACGCAGCCACCGGCGCGCGCGAGGCGCTCTTCACGGAGCTCGGCACGGTCACCTTCGCGATCGGCTTCGACGCCGCGGCGCCGCGCCGCGAAGTGAAGGCGAAGAGCATCGATCGCGCGAGGCTCGACGTCGGCGGCATCGGCTTTGGAGCGGACGTCGCCGTGTACGTGCTCTCAGAGCCGATCGTCGACATCGCGCCGCTCCCAATCGCCACCACCAACCTCGGCGAAGCCGAGCTGGGCAAGGCATTCGTCGCCATGGGCTATGGCATTCGCGACCGCGCCGGCAGCGCCGGCCGTCGCACCATGGGGAACATCACGCTCAGCAGCCTCGACGGCAAGCCGTACCAGCAGGCCTTCGGGACCTTCGAGGAGTTCGCGGCGAGCTTCGCCGCCTCGGGCCAGCCGCTCACCCCGGCGGAGGAGCCGGCGGCCCGCGCCCTGTACGACCAGCCGCTCCTCGCGGGCTACGAGGCGTTCTTCGCGGCCAAGGAGGGCGACGCGCAGGTGTGCAGCGGCGACTCCGGTGGTCCGCTGCTTCGCAAGGTCGACGGCAAGCTCACTATCTTCGGTGTCGCCAGCTGGGTCCCATCCAAGAGCGAGAAGGCGCCTTGCTCGCGCGGCCAGGTCTACGCGGTCTTCGGTCCCTCGGCGCGTGAGCTCGTGACGGACGCGCTCGGCACGGCCTGCGGCGATGTCCCGGTCGCGGGGCGCTGCGAAGGCGCGGTCGCCGTGCGCTGCGTGTCGACCGATGAGGGAACGCCGCGCGTCACTCGGACGAGCTGCGAGGACGTCGACCAGGCGTGCGGGATCGTCGACGGCGTGGCCGCCTGCATCGACCCGTGAGGCTCAGCGCCCCGGGTCGGTTCTTCGACGCCCAGGCCGTGCCCTTCGTCATGTTCATCGACGCGCGCACGATGGATATCGCTTCCGCCGTCGTCGGCGGCATCACGACCACCGCGGACATCGACAGCGCGGTCACGACCGTGACGAGCCGGCCCGCGGCGTACTGAGCGAGGTATGCTGCCGCCAATGGGAACCTGGGGTAGCGGCAACTTCGACAGCGACACTGCGGCGGATCACCGGTCATGGAAGGGCTCATCGAGGATGTGACGCAGGAGATGGCGAAGGAGCCGAGCAACATCGAGCCCGACGAGTACTGGGGCGTCGCGGTACCGTGCAACCTCGAGCTCCTTTGCCTCCTCGCGAAGCAGAAGTGGGTCGGCGTCGAGCTTCCGGAGGCGGAGACGATCGCGAAGTGGAAGGCGACCTACCTCGCGGTGTGGGATGCCAAGATCGACGGGCTGGTGCCCAAGCCCGATTACGAGACGAAGCGCCGCGCCGTCCTCGTGGCGACGTTCGACGACCTCGAGGCTCTCGCGCGCGCAGACGAAGACGAAGGCGAGGACGGAGACGACGACGAACCGACCGCGGCGAAGGCAAAGCCGAAGCCCGCAGCCAAGGCCTCGGCGAAGCCCGCAGCCAAAGAAAAGGCCTCGGCGAAGCCGAAGGCCAAGAAGAAGGCGCCCGCCAAGCGAACGCGACGCGCCTGAGCCCTCACGGCAGCTCGAAGGGCCCCACGTCCGCGGGCGAGCCACGGGGCCTCCCATCGCGAGCGAACGATACGGACGGCAGGCGCGGCGCGACGTCGAGAAGCGGCGCGCCCGCCCGGGGTTGAAAGTCGGAGACCGTGCTCGGCAGGCCGGTCGGCAACCTCGCGAACCAGGCCGCGCTCAGATCCTGACGTGCCGTCTCGCTCGCGCCGGGCGCCGGCCGGCCATCGAATTTACCGGCAATGTACACGTTGTTCTCGTAGACGTTGCGCTTCACCGTGTCGTCGGTCTCCATCCAGGCCGCGCTGGCGCGGGCGCGCACGGCTGCGCCACTCACGGTCATGCCGATGAAGAGATTGTTGCGCACGTCGCAGGCGTTCGAGTTGGCGGTGAACTGGAGATCTGGCTGTCGTTGGTCTGCGCCCGCATCGCGCGGCCGCCGATCGTCTGGGGTCGTTGTCGGTGCAGATCCTAAACTGTCGACCTCGGGAGTCTCTCCTCCCGATGGCCTTCGCAGGCTCCACGTTCTCCCCAGTTCGCCTCGGGAGCGTCGCCGGCCTTCGCGCACCGGCGTGACGCGGCGCCAAGAGCGAGCCCCTCAGGCCCGCTCGCGGCCCGCGCGCCGTCGTTCGAGACTGTTTAGGATCTGAACCGACAGGAACGACCCAACCATCGCGCGCGTGCCAGGGCGAAGGCAGCCGGCATGGACCCCGTCCGCACCGCCGCTGCCGCGCGGCGGCAACCGGTTGCGAACGAGCCCTCGTCACCCGGGCGGCAGGACGACGCGATCTCCCTCGCGCAGGGGCGGCAGGACCTCGACGCGATCGCCCACGCGGATGGTGCCGCCGCGCTCGATCTTCGCGGTGATCCCGCCGTGGCCGCGCATCGCCTGGAAGGCGCCCTCGGCGATCGTCGAATCCATCTTGGAGCACGGCGCGCAGGCGCCAGTGCCCACCAGGATCACCTCGTCGCCGACGGCGAAGCGGAGCCGCACCAGCGCGAGCAGGTTGATGCCGGCGACCACCACGTTGCGGCGCGTGCGCTGCGGCGTCACCTCGGCGCCGCCCACCAGCGCGGCGATAACGGGGAGATGCTCCGCCTGGATGAGCGTGATCTGACGCTTGTCGCCGGCCCGGCCGCGCGACGCGGCGTCACCCTCGAGGCCGTGGTCGGCGATGCCGCGCGGCTCACGAGGATAGCCCTGACCTCGGCGCCAAGCTCTCCCTCGTCACGACGTCTCCCGCCGCGATGCGTGGGCGCGCGTGGACCACGCGGCGTCCACCTGACCGTGGCCCGGTCCAGCGCGCGTCCCGTTCTCTCCTTCGTTTCGTGGCGGCGCCAGCGACGCGGCCTGGTCCGGGTCGTGCTCTCGAGGCACGCATGTCTCGCTGGCGCTGCCTTCTCCTCCTCGCTTCGTTGACCGCCTCGGCCTGCGGCGGCTCCTCCGATGCCGCTGTTCCGGGGCCCGGCGCCGACGCTGCGCCCGTCACCCCGCCCGGCGCCGATGCCGACGCTGCCGCGCCGCCACCCACCGCGCCCACGCCCACGCCCACGCTCGACTACTTCCCGCCGCCGTCGGCGTCCGGCAGCTGGGAGACCACCACCGCCGCCGCCGCGGGCTTCGATCAGGCCAAGCTCGACGAGCTCGCCACGTTCGTCGAGCAGAGCAAGTCGACCACCTTCACGATCCTCTTCGACGGACGCATCCTCCTCGAGAAGTACTGGGCAGGCGCCACCGCCACGACGCTCAAGGACGTCGCTTCGGCGCAGAAGAGCGTGCTCTCCCTGCTGATGGGCACGCTGATCGCGAACGGCACGCTCTCGCTCGACGACACAGTGACCTCGGTGCTCGGGGAGGGCTGGTCGAACGCCGCGCCTGCGCAGGAAGCGCCCATCACCCTCCGCCACATCCTCACGATGACGAGCGGGCTCGATGGCTCGCTGGGCTACGCGGCGCCGGCGGGGAGCGCGTGGCTCTACAACACCGACGCGTATCACCGGAGCGGCATGGTGGTCGAGAAGAAGACCGGCAAGACGCTCGAGGCGTACACGCGCGCGAGGCTGTTCGATCCCATCGGCGCCGGCGCGTCTGCCTGGTCGACGCGCGGGCGGCTGAAGGACTCGAAGGGTCTGCCGGTCGACTCCCTCGACATGAACGCGCGCGACATGGCGCGCGTGGGACTGCTGGTGATGCACGGCGGCACCTGGGAGCAGAGGGTGCTGGTTCCCGGCGCATACCTGCCGCAGGCGACGACGCCGTCGCAGGCCTTCAACCCGAGCTACGGATTCCTGTTCTGGCTCAACGGGCAGGCGAGCGCGCTGCTTCCTCCGGCGGTGCCATATTCGGGGATGTTGATGCCGAGCGCCCCGGCCGACCTGGTCGCAGCGCTCGGGGCGAACGATCAGAAGATCCATGTCTCGCGCGCGAGCAAGCTGGTGGTGGTGCGTCAGGGAGCAGCCGCGGGCGCGGCGGCGGCGGCGGCGACGGGCTGGGACGAGCTGCTCTGGCAGCGGATCAGCGCGGCGCGCATGAAGTGAGCGAGGGACGAGCGATGATCGTCGGCGAGGGCCGGGCGAGCTCGCCACCGCAGGCGAGCGCGCTCACGCTCGTCGGCTCCGCTTGCGCTCCGGGCGCGTGCCTCGCTTCGGCGAAGCGCCGGGCAAGGTCCTTCGCCCAGGGGGCCGTAGCAAGAAGGCTCCCGCGAGCTCCAGGACCCGGCTGATCAGCTGTTCGGGCGGCCAGCCTTGCTCGTTCACGAGGCGCTCGTACGTGTCCACGGAGAGCAGCGCAGCGAGCACGTCGACGGCTTCTTCCAGCTGCCACGCTGCGCTGAAGTGACCGTCCGCCTGGACGCGCGCGAGCGCCGCACGGAGGGCCCTGCGCTTGACCTCCAGGCGCTCGTTCGACGCGACCTTGGCCCCCGGATCGGTCGACGCAGCCGCGGTGAGCACCAGCGCGATGTCGTGGATGCGCTGTTCGATCAGCACGATGGCGCGAATGGCTTCGGCGAGCATCTCGAGACCCGATTGCGCCGCAAAGTAGGGCCGTGCGACCTCGTCGAGCTTCTCGGCAACGTGCAGGTGGCGCACCAGATCGAGCAGGAGCTCTCCCTTCGAAGCGAAGTGCGACTTGTACACGGCCTGACGGCTCACCCCGGCGGCCTCCGCGATGTCCTCGAGCCCCACCCCGTGAAAGCCTCGCGCGACCAGCA